>CAYTXN010000041.1:0-15003 GCA_964441195.1 uncultured Limnohabitans sp. | reverse complement strand
TCTCCAAATAACTTCTCCAAAATCTTGTAAGTAATGAGATACGTTGGCCTCACTCCTTCCATTCCCAAAGCGCCTGAGGCAAGTGTACTTCCTGTTTCAAGTGGATTGTCTGAAGCATAGTAAGCATACAGGACTTTTACATTGGATCGAATGCTTTTTCGAATTTTAGATGCGGATTGAATTGCTTTCTGATAGTGCGCTCCTTCCATCTCAAGACCTACAGCATGCCAGGAGGATTTCATGAAATAGGTCAAAATGTCCCGATTCTGAAGTGATGTGCCTAGTACTGTAACCATTGAACCGGAATAAACTCCAAGTCCGTATCCTTCGAAATCCGCTTTTTTCAATTCATTTCGGAAAGGATAATTATCCGCCGTTCCTTCAAAAACATGAGAATCCGGAACCATCAAGTCACCTTTTCCACCATGAAGGATACCAGCCTTACCCATGATGGATGTTGATATGACATTCAGCGAATATTCTTTTTCATCGACTTTATATTTTTTTAGCAACTCATCAAAACATTCATAGGCCTGCTCTCCAAATGCATAATCCATAATTACAAAAACAGGCCTTTTTTCTTTCTCTTCAGGCAATGACACACCAGGGATAAGCGTAGGTTTTTCAAGCCAGGCTGTATCGATAATTTGAGCTCCAATGTTTGTTCCGGATTCATCTGGCAAATCAATAAACCCATGCTTTTCCGCGTAATCCCGAATCTTTTTACCCTGATTATTTTTGGCTTTGACAGAGATGTCCATCACCACTTGCTCTATTTCCTCGTAGGATTTCAGTCCCAATAGCTGATGTCCATAGATGGTATTCAGGACACTGTGAAGATTTGCAGAGATGATGTGAATCGGACGCTTTAGCAACTCCAGATTCATTAATGTTTCTTTGATTCGATCTGCCCATAATTCGCCGTAGACGTGGTGTCCCACTCGTTCTCTCAGCGTTGCAGAAAAACTTATTTCCCGGTCCAGTCCTTCAGTTGATTCGTCTATGGCTAATTTTCCTAGGTAATACACCACTGAAAAAAGGCTGTTTGAATTGCCACTTTTTTCAAATTTATCCACCGCATACATGGTCTCTTCAAAAGTCCTCCCTATAAGATGGCTGAGATAAGAACTGGCGGATTCTTTTTCAAACTCCTCCCCATTTTGCTCTTTTTTGACAAAATCTTCAAGCATAGTCCAGTTGGAAGAAATTCTACCCTTGGGATCCGTACTGTTTCTCAAAATTTTTCTGGACTCGATATATAAAAATGTCAAGTGAGTCAAAATATCATAGATATCAGATCTTCCACGAGTCATTTCCACATACATGATTTGATCATCCAATCGATAGCAATTACGCTTTCGTTTAGCAGGAATGATCGGTGTCAAATGAGAGGTTTCATAGCCTTCGCGACTGATTAACCGAACATAACGACACTCTTCAATTCCTCTCGGAAGTCTCTCCATCACATAGAGCAATCCATCCAATTCCAACTTCTCAGGATCGGTCACAGATCCATAGATCTCAGGGCTTAGCGTCATAAGGGCATTGACCAGTCCTTCTCCTGATACACCCATCGGCTTATAACTTCCTCTGTTAAAAAGATGGCGCATGGTGATATATAGTCGCTCGATAGCCCCTCTGGATTCCTGTGCACGGGTTCGTTTCATCATACTTTTTAAAAAGATTAAATTCTACAAAAATAGAACATTTAAGGTGATTATTGGCTAAAAATAAAGTTTTGACTGCATAAAGAGCATTCTCGATCTTTCTTTATTCCACCTAATTTAAGAAAGTCAATCTCCTATTTCTTAAGCCTATCCGCAAAATACTTCTTCAACTTATCCACCTTAGGTCTGACCACAAACTGGCAATAAGGCTGCATCCCATTGAAATTAAAGTAATCCTGATGGTAATTTTCAGCAGGATAAAAGTTGGAAAATGCGGTAATTTCAGTAACTATTGGCTTGTCAAAAACCTTTTGTCCATTTAGCTCAGCTTTTAGTTTTGAGGCAGTTTCCTTTTGAGATTCATCGTAATAAAAAATACTCGAGCGATACTGAGGTCCAACATCTCCACCTTGTCTATTTAATGTAGTAGGATCATGTGTCCCCCAAAAAACCTCCAAAAGGCTTTCCAAACTTATTTTTTTTGGATCAAAATACACATTGATCACTTCGGCATGGCCCGTAGTTCCCGTGCAAATTTGCTTGTAGCTCGGATTTGGGATAATACCCCCAGCATAGCCGGAAACTACTTTTTCC
This sequence comes from uncultured Limnohabitans sp., assembly GCA_964441195.1. GTDB lineage: Bacteria > Bacteroidota > Bacteroidia > Cytophagales > Cyclobacteriaceae > Algoriphagus. The sequence goes on along the minus strand of CAYTXN010000041.1, from coordinate 12,742 downwards.
ACCCCTTCCAACCGCTGGAAAACTGCTTCTGTACACCAAAAGCAGCCTGCACCTAAAGTAATCAACTCTAATCCAGCTGGAATTTCAACGGATGTTTTGGGAAGTGCTTGTTCTAAATTCATAAGGTTTTAACTTTTCAAGATTAACACCCATCAAATCACTTTGGTTTGGCTACTCCCAAAATCCTCACCGGACCTTTGAGCTCTAGGCTTGGATCAATCGGAATTCCTTTCTGCGTTACACGAATTAACCCTTCTCGATACATCCTCATCATTTCCTTTTGGATATCCGGCATAAACAACTCCCAATCTTGAGGATACATCTGCCGAACCACCTCTGAGGGACAAAAAGACTTTTCTTTTCTCCTTCTACAAAAATCCAGAATTGCCACTCGGAGGACTTCCATAGGCAGAGTTTTTTAATGGCAGATCATTACAAATGCAGGCGGTAAATTGCGCATGGTAAACTTGGTTTCGATATGCGAAAAGTACTTACCGAAAAGCTTTTTAAGCAAATAGGAATAGCAGATTTGGATAAACTTACCTTTTTCGTTCAAGGAATTTTTGGTATGAATTAATATCTGGTCCGTAGCTTCCTTGGAAATCAAGCTAAAAGGCAAAGACGACAAGACGTAATCAACCTTTCTACCTTTAAGATATTGATCTAAGTTTTCCGCAGAGTCACAAATAATCCTGACATTCGGCAAGGGGAATTGCTTCTCCATGGCATCACAAAAAGATCGATTGATTTCAAAAACTAATAGTTCAGAGTCGGGAGAAAGCCGGTCAACGATTCCTTGTGTGATACTACCGTCTCCGCCTCCCAACTCCACCACCAATCCGGCATGTTCGATATCAGTGTAAGAAAGCATTTTACTTACCAGCGCCTTGGAGCTAAATGTAAGTGCTCCGGTGGTGCTCAAATTGGAGTACAACTCCATCAACAAATCTGATTTACTCATATATTTAAAATAACGGCGGAAGATACCCGATTTTGCCCTATATTTTCTGACTCACTCTAAAAACTTAACAGTCCATTATGGCCCAAAAGGCTGAAATCCGCTCCACTTTACCTAGTCACGTTCAGAAGATTCTGAGAAATTTTTGGGGTATGTCCCTGATATTTATTGGATTGATGATATTATTTCGAATAGCTGAAATCTATTTGGTTTTTCAATCCCATGTTCTAAGTTTTTCAAAAATTGATGTTCTCAACTTGGGTCTCTTTCAGGATCTGGTTTGGATTTTCTATTTTCTTGGATTATTGTTTATTATTTACGTAATCCTTAGCCTCTTTTCTTCGATTTTTGCCCGGATACTTCTTCAGGTTTCGCTGACATTATTTATTGTTACCCACCTCGCATTGGTCTTCTATTTTATGAAGACATTAGTCCCTCTTGGAAAGGATCTCTTTGCTTACAACTGGAACGATCTAATTCTTACCGTTTCGGCATCAGGACAGCTGAATATTATTAATTCAGTTTTTGCATTGATTTTAATTTGTTTTATTCTGGCCTTACTTTACTTAGGTATTCGAATTTTTCAATTTGGACTTAAAACTTACCTATTCCTTACCCTAGGTTTGTTTATCGGAGTGCTTGGGTTTTATCTGGTACCGGAAGTTAACACGCTCGAGGCCGATGAGACAAAGCGAAATATCTCCCTCAACAAATCTAAATACTTAACTGAAGAGACATTTGATCACCTGATGTACGGGGGTGAATTTTACTTTGATTTCTACCTCAGAGGAACAAATAATGATCTACTAGTCAATAAGGATTTCATCAATGACGAATATCCATTTCTTCACAAAAACAGCTATCCGGATGTACTGAGTCCCTTTTTTGACAGTTTAACTCAAGCACCTGACTTCGTCTTCATCTTTATGGAAAGTTTGGGTAAAGCATATTCTGGTAAAAACGCCTCTCTGGGAAGTTTTACTCCATTTCTGGATTCATTAGAACAACATAGTCTTGTTTGGACGAATGCGATTTCCTCTACCGGAAGGACCTTTGGACTCCTCCCAGCCGTTTTTGGAGGACTACCTTTCGGTGAAAAGGGATTTTTGGAACTTTATCAAGAATTTCCTTACCATAATTCACTCTTAAGTGTGCTCGGAGAAAATGGATACGAAAATCGGTATTTTATCGGAGCTGACAGGAATTTTGACCGCGTGGGTGATTTTATAAGTTATCAAAGACCCGTCCAGTTAGAAGATGAATCAACATTTGGTGAGGGGTTTACCAAAACTCCATCAACCAGTGGATTTTCTTGGGGATATCCCGATAAAGCTCTCTTCTTAAATGGGCTTCAAAAACTCCCCATAGAAACAAATGCACCTCAACTTTTGATATTCCAAACCCAAACAACCCATGATCCCTATATTGTACCTGAGCGGGAAGTGTATCAGCAAAAAGTCAGAGATCATCTAAGCAACTATCTGAATCTTAGCCAAGCAAAGATCACCGAATATCTCTCCTATGAGGATATTTATATGACTGTCTTATATGCAGATGATGCTGTCAAATTATTTATTGATGAATACAAAAAACGACCGGAGTTCTCCAACACCATCTTCATCATCACAGGAGATCACCGACTACCTGAGATCCCAATGTCATCGCGATTGGATCGTTTTCATGTGCCGCTGATAATCTATTCACCTTTGTTGAAGCGCAATAACTACTTCAAGGGGGTAGTGAGCCATTACGAAATTACCCCCTCAATATTGGCCATGTTGGAAAACCAAAATTTGGTTACGCTACCGGAAGAAGTCATCTGGCAAGGCCAGGTTCTTGACACTGCCCAAACATTCCAGTCGTTGATAGCTATGCCGCTCATGCGTAACAAAAATCAATTAGTGGACTATATCCACGGTGAGTTTTTCCTTTCGGATGGTCAGGTATTCTTAGTTACGGATGGATTGAATATCGATCCGATTGATGATACTGAAGTTTTCAACAGACTGAACGGGGAATTTGAGGAGTTTAAAAACAAAAACAGCTACATGGTCCAAACCCGAAAACTTCTTCCGGCTCAAAATCCTCAATAACTTATTTGGATTCTTTTCGGCTCGTTTCCAAGACCTGAGTAACCAAAGGATAATAATAATTCCAAAAGAAGCTTTGCCTATCAGTGAAATCTGAGGCTACATACAAGCTTCGCCAGAGTGTCGGCAAACCGAAGAAATGGGATGCTCCAAAATCCCCTTGGATATCTGAAAAATCTCCTGCAAAGTAATATTGACTTCCCTTTTCCATATTTCTGACGACTGCTGCCGGAAAAAATCTAGGTAATCCCATACTTCTCAATCGTTGAAGTCCAGCAACCGTGGGGTTGATGTCATAGTACGAAATCACCTGATAATCCCGCTCAATCATGACCACGTCAAACCAATCCGGATAAGGAACTACCTCAGGGAGTTTAAACCCGTGTTTGTTTACTTTTTGGGTGCGTACTAAGGGGATTTTGTTTTGATAATCCCGCGTGTGGATAAAGGCTTCGATTTCACCGCTTTCTTTGATGAAAATCAAACCTGGACCTCGGAGATTCCAATTTTCATGTTGAACCTGATATTGTCTGATCATCCACTTGGGAATATCTCCATTGGCGATGGTATCCAGCTCGTCAAAATATCGCCCGATCCAGCCCGTCCATTTGATTCCCATCAGATTTTCAAATTCTGTTCGGATGGCTTTTGGAGTAGGTGATGCAATCGAATTATATTCAGCTACGATAACTTTCCCCTCCTCTTTTGCCATTCTGATTAACTGAAGGTCAGAGTAATCTAAGCCTCCATAGATTTTTTTGGTGATTTGAACTTCCTTTTTTTCTGAAAAATCACCTTCATACACGCCGTAGGTATCGGCAAAGTAAATAAGGTCTTGCTGCCCTGCCAAATCTCGAATAGCATCCTCCGACTTACCTTTCAGGTCCATACTTTGACCAAAATCTGATTCCCCATTTGGAAAAAAGCCATAATAATCCTCGCCGATCACATACGGTTCTGAATTAGATTTCTTGTATTTCAAATGATTTAAAGTCCAAAAAAGTCCAGCATGCTCCCGGTAACTTTCGTCTCGGACAGTTTTATCTATAACCAGAATATCAAATGTTTTGCTTGGAAGAATAAACCAAATGATAAAACTCAATAAAGGCAAACCAATCACCAAAAGGAACAAGGGCCAAAGCCGAAATAGGAAAACCTTTAATTCTTCTTTCATAGTGATATTAGCCTAGAAACGATATTCGAATCCCAATGATAAGTTGATGTTATTTCTGAATCGATCTGCACTCAACTCATCACGACTGAAACCTGTAAATCCATAAATCATAAACTTGGGCGAAAGTAACTGCTGATAGCCAATTCTGGTACGATATGAATTTAGCAATTGGGAAAGATCCCGAGTTTCCTCATCAGGAGATACACCGGTACCCAGCTGGATACTGAAGAAGTCTTCAGCAGTTTTGAAGTAATACCGAGCTGTAAGTTGGGTGGAAGTACTGATACCCAAGTCCTGATCTGGAATCACATTTATCCTTGCGTTTAGCCACCAGTTTCCAGCATATTTCCCAACAGAACCAGTGTAGATATGGGTCACCTCCGAGAAACCAAGGTATCGGTATCCTCCTTCAAGCTCCCATCCCTTTTCCAAGTTGTGGAAATAAGAAGCCCCAAATCTGAATTTGGGGAAGAAAGACGCGCTTGATCCGCCAATATTGAGATAAGCATAGCCATTTTTCCCTATGGAAGGATAGGCATCAAGTTCAAATAAAGTCCCAAAATTCTCAAATCGAGCTGACTGGGTGACTCGAGCGATCAGCGAGCCAGTAAGCTTCGTCCGCGTCCTGCCATACAAGGACCAAGTATGCCACGGATCAAGATCGCCCTGAAAGGAATCATAATCATAGGTGGCGCCTACCGCACTGACTTTTCGGAATCTCTCCAGATTTTTCATGTAACCGAGCATTCCCTCTGTTTTGTACCCTTTCTGAAAAAGTGGATTCACCAATTCAAATGCTTCCTTGTATTGTTCACGGTAATAGTGCAGTCGGGACTCCCGGTAGATAATCCCATCCGGTACAGTGGTCCCAAAATTGGTTTTGGCACGACTTAGAACATCATCCGCTTTGGTTAAATTATCTGACCAAAATAAATTATCCAAATACCCTATGTATCCATCATCATAAGTTGGGGAAGCTATAATTGCTCGCTCAAAGTAAATGTTTGCAGAATCATTCTTGCCTTCCCAGGCATAACTTCTACCTACTAAAATCAGAATATCGGCATAGTTTGGGTACTTTTCCAAGGCTCGAAAGGCGACTTTTCTACCTTCAATATACTTATCGTCCAAGATCAACTCTCGGGCTTGAACCAAGAGCTCATCCGGATCAAAAGAATCCTGAGCTTGTGCAGAGGAGATCGAGGCAAGCAACGAAAAAACTACTATAAATAACTTTCTCATTTGCTGGCAGCTTGTGGTGTTAAATTTTTCTTGTCTTCAGCCTTCTTGAAGCCGGTTCGGATCATAGATCCCCAGCCACCTTTTCCTTTGATGAAATCAAAATGGCCCTGTAGTCCCCAAAGAACCACTTTGGGATGAACCAAAAAAGGCTCAGTTATGATCATCCAAATCAATTTTCTCAAATCTTTTTTGTCCTTGTAGTTATTGAAGGCGATCTGCTCATAAAGCACGCTGAACGACGACACAAGCAGCGAGAGCAAATACATCATCACCAACAAAGCGAAGAAATAGATAGCACTAAAATCCCCGGTAACTAGCAGAATAACCGTGTAAATTATTCCTGTAGCTTCCAAAATGGGAGCTGACTTTTCGAAAACCGACCAAAATGGATAAGAAACCATGCCCAAAAGCCTATACTTTGGATTGAAACGCAAGGCTTGATGAAGTTGCAATGTCTCGATAGTTCCCCTCATCCATCTATTTCGCTGACGGGAAAGAACAGCCTCACTTTCAGGAACTTCAGTCCAACAAAGCGGATCTGGAACGAAACCAACTTTATAAGGAATTTCTTGCTCCTCCATATACCGTCGCATCCGAACAATCAATTCCATATCCTCTCCTACTGTTTTGGGAAAATAGCCTCCTACTTTTCTAACCAAGTCCTTTCTGAAAAATCCAAAAGCTCCAGAAATCAACATCAAACCATTGATTCTGGACCAAGCCATTCGGCCCATCAAAAAAGCGCGGAAGTATTCTATCACTTGAAATTTTCCCAGCTGAGACTCAGGAATACGATAAGTGGTCACCGTTCCATCCTGTACATCACAATTATTTGCAATTCCGATGACACCTCCGACCGCGATGACTTTTCTATTCGTCTCCTCCATAAAGGGCCTGACCATTCTGGAAATAGACTCACTTGAAAGAATGCAATCCACATCGATACAAGCCAAAATCTCCAATCCAGCCACATTTATACCGGTATTGAGCGCATCGGCTTTCCCTCCGTTCTCCTTATCAATCACGGTTAGGCGACGGAAAGACATGTTTTTAGATCTATAGATCCCTCGAACAGGCTTAGTTTCTATTTCTGGATTGTAAGCATAATTCGTCTTTTCCAATTCAAAGAAATGAATGAGTTTTTCAAGGGTATCGTCTTTGGATCCATCATTGATCAGGATCACCTCAAATTTCCCATAGTGGAGAGAAAGGAGGCTTTGGACATTTTGAACAATATTTGCTCCCTCATTATATGCTGGAGCTAGGATGGAAACACCCGGTGCTATCGGCGAAGTAATAATGTCACCGTAATCTGCAAATCGGTTTTTCTTCAGGAAATCCCGCATTTCAAGAGCACTCAAAACCATCAAGATATGATAAATGACTATCACCGAAAAACTAAGGATCAGAAACAGCCATCCGAAAATCTCCAAAATCAGGTAAAATAGGAAACTATACATGCTGCAACATGGGGTCTAAAATGTGATTTCTGATTTCAGTAATTTCGCTTTCAGGATGTGCAGCGGTAGCTTGATCAAATCGATTTTTATCCAAATTATAGAGACACTGGAGGTATATATGCTTTCTTCTAAAATTTGACTCTGAACTGATCAATTGTTCCAAAATATCAGCAGATTCTGAATCCCCTATTGATCCCGCGGCCTTTGCTGCCATTAAGGATACTTCCGGATTTTCCGACTTCAGGCAAGTATTGATAAATGGGGCCTCCATGTATGCCCCGAGTATGGAATAGGTTTCTAAAATTTCAATTTTCTCCTCATCTGGCACTTCATTGGCCTTTGCAGCAACAGTTTCAATGAGATCTACGCGTCCTAGCACTCTCACGAGCTTGTAGCCAAATATTCGAATACTAGAGTTTTTGGAATCAAAGAGAATTTGGACTTGAAGGTCTTTTTGATGCCTAACAAATCTAATAATCCTGAGGTAGGTCATCTGCTGCCAAAGTGATAGCGGATAGGCCTGATCTCTCAAAAATGTCAGATCTACTCTCTCTGACAAATTGAGTAACGTCGCTACTGCATGCGATCGGACATGGAAATTAGAGGAGTTGGCGTGAACTTTCACCTGAGGCAAGGCTTCGACCAAATCCATTTCATTTATTTGAACCAGTCCCATAGCAACCCGATCCCATTCTTTACTTTTGAGAGCTTCTAAGGAAATTTTATCCAGACTCAGCTTTTTGTAAAGAGCTTTAAGCTTTTCCTTGAAGTCCCCTTTCATTTTTTTATTCAATCCAATGATTCGCTCAATTAACACATCTTTAAAAAGCCTCTTGGCAAGCATGGCTTGAGGGAAATACTCATAAATAGCGTTTAGATCCATATTCTGAATCTCTTCCTGTTCATTTTCAAATAATAAAGATGTCAGCGGGTCTATAATTTGACGATCATATTCTTTGCGCAGCTTTTCGCGATTATTTCTTTTTGCCTTCATAAAAAGCATTGCTACGATCATACTTGATGCCACCACCAAAAAAAACACGATAATCCCAGTGACAATAAACAACTTATAATCAGAAATAAACCTCAGCTTGAACTTTTGGAGAGGCGAATAAGGTGTATTGGCAGCCAATGACACTAAATCCTCTGATGGTACCGCTTCCTCAAACCTGACAAGGAAATCTCCACTTCGAACGAGATTTGAAAGGTATTCTCGCACGGCCTTTACTGATGATTTTTCAGAAAAAATAAAGTAATGAAGCTCAAATTTCAGACTATCCACAACCAGTGGGTTTTGCAAGAAATGGACCTGACCAAAGTCTGTATATAACTTGGAAAAATATCCTGAATCTGTTTTGGTAAACAAATAAACACTTTCATTCAATAAACTATCTGAAATAGCTTTATCACCGATTTGAAACCTGTAGCTAAGCCCCGGAACTTCATCTTGCAGAATTAAAAAGTCTCGTAAACCCAAAGAGTCCACGGGTATCAAATTTTCCTGAGCATGGATTTGTCCAGCAAAAAAACAAAATAGCCCAAGAAGTATTCCTCGTAAATTTCTATTCATACGCTGCTATTTGAGTACGCGCTTCACACGAATGGCTAATTCGTTAGGATTGAAAGGTTTAGGAATAAAATCGGAAACTCCAAGATTGAACGCCTCCAAAACAACTTGTTCTTCTTCTCCCAAAGAACTCAATACAATAATTGGAATATCCGGCTGAGTTTGCTTGGCATGGTGGATGATTTCAATACCACTACGAAAAGGCATCATCACGTCAGTGATGATTAAATCAGGTTTTATTTCATCAATGGCCTTTATCCCCTCATTGCCATCGCAGACCAAAAAGGTTTCGTAACCGTCTTTTTTTAACCTAAACTGTACTAAACTGGAAATAAGTAAATCGTCCTCTATTATTAGGATTTTTTTCATGTCATGGGGGTGAACCAATGATAAATATAGCATCAATGAAGAAATTCCAAGTCTTTTTAACCGTTCAAATAAGAAATTCAATGATGAGATGTAAATGAAAGGCACTTTCTCGCATTTCATGACACACTTGAGACCACTAATCAAAAAAAAAGATACGAAAAAAAAATCCTCCTAGATGGTGAAATAGCTTTTGTTAGCTTGCTACTTGAAGAAAAACCATCAATCGAATGAAATCGAGCATGAGCCAAATCAAAACACATAGGGATGATTAAAAGCCATGCGAGATTCCTCCCGATAGTTATCGGGATGACCAATTAAAAACAAATTTTAACAGATGAAAAAACAATTTCTGAAAGCAGGAGTCGTTGGTTTGCTCTTATCAGGTTTTCTCTCGTCCACCGTTTGGTCTCAAAGTGACCCAACAGGTAAACGAAGGGTATCAGATACTTATGCCATAACCAACGCAACTATTTTTGCAGCTCCTGGACAGCAGGGAACGAAAGGCACAATCCTATTCCGAGAAGGAGTAATTTTAGGAATAGGAGCCAACCTCACTCTTCCAAAAGAAGCTCAAATAATTCTAGGTGATTCACTATTCATTTATCCTGGGTTTATAGATGGCGCTGGGACAATGGGAATCACCAAGCCAAAAGATCCCGAGAGACCCAAAGATTTTGTGTCGTCCAATCCACCGGATGAGCTCGCAGGTATCACTCCATGGAGATCCGCAACCGATCAATTTTCCATTACAGGAAATCAAGTAGAAGATTGGAGAAAATCAGGATTCACAATCAGTCAGGTGCTTCCCGATGGAGGAATGTTGCCAGGAAAAGCGACATTAATGCTTTTGGGAAATCCGGAATCTGTAAACGTATTGCAGGAGAACACTGGACTTGCAGCAAATTTCTCCGGATCAAGAGGTATGTATCCTGCCACAGCTGCAGGGGTGATGGCCAAGTTTCGTGACGTCTATCAAAATACATCTTTGGCTTTAGATCATTCTAAACTCTTTGCCTCTACAGCTGGAGTGAAAAGACCCGAAATGACTCCAACTCAAAACGGATTAGCGTCAGCAGTTCAAGGTCAGCTTCCTATCATTTTCAAAACAGGTTCAGACCTTGAAGTAAGAAGAGCAATTGCTTTGCAAAAAGAGCTCGGCTTCAAATTGGTATTGACAGGACTTGAAAACTATGAAAATGTGATCGACTTGATTAAAAGCTCGGGCACACCAGTTCTCATCAAACTTCAGATTCCTGATGACAAAGCTGTCAAGAATCAAAAAGCTGATAGCGCCTCTACAGCTACAAAAGCACAATATGAGCGCGTGAAAGAAGCCTATAACGATGCACTGAAGCAAGCCTCTTTATTGGAAAAGGCTGGAATTCCGTTTGGGTTCTCTACCATTGATGCCAAACCTGGTGATGCTATGAAAGCAATACGAACAATGATCGAAAATGGCTTGAGTGAAAAAGCGGCAATGGCTGCTTTGACTACCAATCCTGCCTCGATGCTTGGAATCAGTAGAATGGCTGGATCTATCGAAAAAGGTAAGATGGCCAATTTCGTAATCAGTACCGATTCTATTTTCAAGGAAGATGCCCAGATCAAACATGTGGTGGCTGACGGGTACGTCTTCGACTTCGATGTAAAGAAAAAAGCTGCTAACGGAAACGGCAAATCAGAAAATGGCACCCCAACTTCTATCACAGGAGTTTGGGCATACACTTCGGAAACCCCTGCAGGATCTTCAGGCGGAGATTTAACTATTTCCAAAAATGGATCAGATTACTCTGGCACCATTACCTACGATGATCCTTCCGGTGGAGGAAAAGTGACTGCTCCAATCAAAAATGTTGCAATCAGCGGTAAAACACTCACTTTCCAATTTGATGTTGCAGCAGGTGGGATGTCACTCACTGTTGACATTTCGGGAGAAATCAGCGGTACCACCATGGAAGGAACTATGGCAATTGCCCAGTTTGGATCTTTTCCTCTGACTGCAAAACTTTCTTCACCTAGCCTATCTCTATAATCACATGAAAAAGCTCAATTTACTATTTGCTGCTTTGTTGGGACTGGGGTTAACTTATTCCAATGCTCAGACACAAAAAGGCAGTGTTCTTATAAAAAATGCCACGGTACTCACCGTGACTAAAGGAAATCTTGAAGGTACAGATGTACTGGTACAAGACGGAATTATCAAACAGGTGGGTAAAAATCTTGCTGCTCCTTCCGGAGTTCAGACGATCGATGCATCTGGAAAATATCTTATGCCTGGCATCATCGATGCCCACTCTCACGTCGCATTGGATGTAGTCAATGAAGCCTCCTCTCCTATTACATCGGAGGTTCGGATGAAAGATGTGGTCAATCCATTTGAAATTGGAATCTATCGTGCATTAGCAGGTGGAGTGACAATTTCTCATGCGATGCACGGTTCTGCCAACGTTGTAGGTGGACAAAACGCAACCTTAAAGCATCGTTGGGGAGCAAAGGATCCCGCAGATATAATCATGCAGGATGCACCACGGACAATTAAATTCGCTTTGGGTGAAAACCCAACCCGAGTTCACGGTCGTGGAAACGGTATCCAGCCAAGAACCCGAATGGGCGTTGAAGCTGTGTTAAGAAATGGTTTCAGCGAAGCGCTTCAATACAAAAAAGGATGGGAGACATACAATACGGCCAAAGGTCAAAAAGGTAACACGGTGACGCCTCCAGTTTATAACGAGCGTCTGCAGACTTTAGCAGATATCCTGGATGGAAAAATCATCATTCACTGCCATTCCTACCGTGCAGACGAAATCTACATGCTAATCAATGTAGCAAAGGATTTTAACATTACTAAGTTGGTATTCCAGCATACCAACGAAGGCTTCAAAGTCGCTCCGGAAATCGCTGAGTACACCATGGGAGCATCAGTATTCGCAGATTGGTGGGCATACAAGATGGAGGTTTATTACTCTACAGCATTCAATGCAGCAATTCTACAAAGAAACGGAGCTATCACTTCCATCAACTCTGACTCAGCTGAATTGATCCGTCACTTGTACCATGAAGCTGCTAAAACGCAACGTTATGGAGGCTTGACTGACGAGGAAGCATTGGCGATGATCACGATCAACCCTGCCAAGCAATTGGGTATTGATGATAAAGTCGGTTCAATCGAAGTTGGAAAACAGGCGGATCTCGTGATTTTCGAAGGCCATCCACTTTCCTCTTACACTGTTCCTCAGATGACATTTGTCGATGGAGTCAAATATTTTGACATCAAAGCAGATCAGGACGATCAGCGTCAATTTGTAAGTGCTACCGAAATGGTAGAACCCATCTTCCTTCATTCCGAAGAGAATCATCAGTGTCTACAGGATGTGGATGCTTACTTTGAGGCATTTCAGGGAGCTTTCCTTGAAGAAAAACATTAATCACCCCGAAAATTCAGACATATCATGAACAGAATTTTAAAAACCTTTTGCGCCGCAATGCTAGCCCTACTTCCAGTGGCAGCTATGGCACAGATCGACGGGGAATTTGTAAAACCTCGTACAGGAAAATTTCTCCTGCAGAATGCTACAGTGGTGACAGTCACTAAAGGAACCTTAACCAATACTTCGGTTTTGGTGGAAAACGGTAAAATTGCTCAAGTTGGAACCAATATCAGTGCTGATGGTGCAGAAGTCATTGATTGCGCGGGAATGTTCATCTATCCAGGAATGATCGATAGCGGAACCCGCCTTGGCTTGGTGGAAGTGAGTTCAGTGGCCGAAACGGTTGACTATGCAGAAGTAGGTAATGTAACTCCAAACATGCAGGCTTTAACTACTGTCAACCCAAACGCTGAAGCAATTGGCGTGACCCGAGTATCTGGAGTGACGACAGTTT
>CAYTXN010000040.1:0-15050 GCA_964441195.1 uncultured Limnohabitans sp. | reverse complement strand
TCAGGAAGAAATCAGAAACCTGATGGATAAACGAGTGCTCGTATCCGATGGAAGTCCCCGGAATCCACCAACGATTCATGTAAGGATGATCCCCGTCCGTCACGTGAATGGATCTCCAGCCACGCACAATCCCTTCGTCACTGTGGTCAAAATATTCCAATCGGGTCAAATCATGCAAATCCCAACGGATCGAAGCATGCTCCCCATTGATCTCAAAGGTGTAAAGTGCCTTGTGCCCGCGAGCATAGCGTGTCGCCTCGAATAATCCCAAGGAACCGTTATCAAAATGGCAATGGAAAATACAGGCGTCGTCAATTCCTACTTTTTGCTTCTCCCCTGAACCAACATGAACTCGCTCTTTCACAAAAGTTTCTGTCATCGCTGACACGTCTTTTATTCCTCCATTAAGCCACATTGCCGTATCAATGCAGTGCGCCAAAAGATCGCCAGTCACTCCCGAACCCGCGGCATCCACATCCAGTCTCCAGAGCCCGTCACCTCCTTGAGGCAATTCGGGATTGATGGTCCAATCCTGAAGGAAGTTGGCCCGATAATGGAAAATCTTCCCAAGCTTCCCTGAGGCGACGATGTTTTTTGCCAAGGTTACGGCAGGAACTCTCCGGTAATTGTACCAAACGGTGTTTTTCACTCCAGATGCTTCTACTGCTTTGACCATTTCTTCAGCCTCAGCCACGGTTCTCGCTAAGGGCTTTTCGCACAGGATCATCTTCCCTGCTTTGGCAGCTGCAATGGCGATTTCCGCATGGGAATCATTTGGAGTACAGATGTCCACAGCATCGATATCATCCCGAGCGATAATCTTTCTCCAGTCAGTCTCGATAGACGCATAGCCCCACTGATCAGCAAATGCTTGAGCACGCTCTGCCTTTCTGGAGCAGCAAGCCTGAAGCACGGGCACATACTCGTATTCCGGGAAAAAGTCAGCTAAACGCTTGTATCCATTGGTATGTATTCGGCCCATCAGCCCCGTGCCGATTAGTCCGATTCGTATTTGTTTTTTTGACATAATTGGAAAATTTTAAAATTGAAAGATTGGAAAATTGAGTTGGAAGGTTGAAAGGTGGTAAGGTTGTAAAGTTATAGTTCCTCAAACGTCAACTTTCAAAACTAACTTCAACACTATCTTGAAGCCCGTAAATCGAACTTCGTACTTCGTAAATTACCCTTTCCATCCATGTGCTTCCCTCACCCTGATCATCGCAGCCAAGATGTCATTCCAGGTTTGTTGGTTTTCCATCACGGAATTTGGGAACATGCAACCATCCCAACAGATATGCTGGAAAGCCTTGGTTAGCTCGCCTTTTTCATCCCGAAGCCAGTAACCTGCATCGTGTGAAATATCCAAAAGTCCATTTGGATCAGTCGCCTGACAATGACGGCCAGTTTTGTCGTGAGAACCTGAACCGAAGACAGAACCATCGTTTTGAGCGACATGGAAGTCAATTGTCCAAGGGCGTAGCGCATCGGTTACCGTTTTCAAAGCAGCTTTAATGGTGTCTCGATCTTTTAGATCCGCATCAATTGGTAAAATTCGATTTTCTGGAGCATTATAACCCATGGTGTAAAGGAAAGTATGGGACATATCCGCCTGAAAACCGATGTTTGGCCGATCTACCATTTCCAGTAATTCTACCATGTGCTTCCAGCTATGCATAGCGCCCCAGCAGATTTCACCTTCTGCGGCCAATTTCTCACCAAATCCCGCTGCTACATCGCAAGCCTCACGGAATGTCTCAGCAATTTGCTTCGTATTTGCAACAGGATCTTTTGCCCAATCGGAAACTCCGGCAGCAGAGTCAATCCGTACAACACCATAATGTCTCACTCCCAGTGATTTCAGCTTTTGGCCAAATTCACAGGATTTGCGAACCATATCAACAAAAGTCTTTCGCTGATCAGAAGTTCCCATGGCAGACCCTGCCCAAATTGGTGCGACAAGGGAACCTACGTTAAGATTGTATTTGGAAACTTTATCAGCAAGTTTTTTAGCCTCGTCAGGATTATTCAAGTCAAAGTGCGGTTCGAGTAAGCCTACATCAATCCCGTCAAATTTCACCCCATTGACTTCTGCTTTGGCTGTCATTTGAAGCAGAGAATCAAAAGGAATTACAGGTTCGGAATCTGGGCCTTTGCCCACCAATCCCGGCCAAGTGGCGTTATGGAGTTTTGGGAAGTTGTTCATGGTTATTTTGGGATTTGAAAATTGAAAGATTGTAAAATTTGAAAATTAACGTTCGACGAAATAAATGTTATCGGACAGTAAACTTTTTTGTCAACTGTAGTCAGACCACCGCCCACAGCTTGAAATTTCTTACCTCAATCCTCAAGACCAAGATAGAAGTTTCTCAAGGCATCTGTGGACCGTGGACCGTTGACTAAGAAATTACTAAATCCGGATTTCTAGGTCCAAAATGCTTCAACATCACAATCGGATCAGTTTTAGACAAGTTAGTAATCTTCACTCCTGCTTGCGCAGCTTGCTCTGACACAAAATACTCATCATGAGTCAATTGACCAAAGCGAATCAAGGCTGGAGTCTCAATATCCCAAGCTCCCATTTTGCCATAACCTTGCATCATGATCATGCCGTAAGCTGCTGCATCCTTGATTACTACAGTCTGTCCAGGAAGAACTGTCAACTCTTTGGCACTGTAGTCATGAGATCTGTAGCAAATCCAATTTTCCTGATAACCGGCTGCTCGCATTTCGCTTAAATGGTGAACAGGCTTTGGCTCCATGTAGTGATTGTCCATCAAGTTCGGGTTCACATTGAGGTCCCAATCGATCATTTCCACCAGCAACTCGTAGTCTCCCCATCGATCCTTTGGAGTGGCATTCCAAAGCAATTCTTCAGGGATAATCGCCTCATTAACCAATGACTGATACATGGCAAAAATGTCCGACGCTTTCTGTGGCTCGTAGGTACACAAGCTTCCCGGAGCATGAAGCATTCCTGGAGGAACATCCCAGCCAGTACCTGGCTGAAGGCGGAAAGCCTGAGAATAATTTGTGATTTTGTTATCTCCTTTCTTGAAGTCTTTCAGACACTGCAGAATGGTCTCTTTGCTCGTGCCCGGAGCGATTCCAAAGAAGGTATATGGAAAATCGCCGCCATGATTATTTACCTGAGGAGGGAAATAATAAGCTTCCGGTTTTCCGTTTTGATTGGTCAGCTTCCCAAATTCATCTGAGGGGTGAATGTGATGGGGAAGTGGACCCATATTGTCAAAAAACTTGGAATACATCGGCCAGGACTTGTACTGATCCCAAAGTCTGGAACCAACGATCTGAGCACCCAATTCATCGATGGCATCTTTCAAAAGAAAAAGCTCAGTTTTGCCACCATCCTCAAAAGCAATATGACTCAAACCTTCATTCTTGGAAGTTAAAGGTCCGTTTTCGGCAGGAGTTGTGGAAGAAAACCAACGCTCGTCAATCCCGCCGCGCATTCCTCCAAAGGAATAGTAATCATCGGGATGAAGTTTGATTCTTCGGCCGGGTACGCAAAACGAGCGCGGTACCCAAGTAGGTGTTAATCTTAATATTCCTTCGCCTTGTTCAAGGGCTTTTTTTGCTAGGCTCATGGTCTGGGTATGGTTATTTGTTATTGGGTTATGGGTGTTGTCCCTATTCTTCGTAATTCAATATTCAGCGTTCGATATTCGATACTTGTTAAGCGTTAATTGTTAAGATTGAATATTACAATTAGTCTCGTAAATCGTAATTCTTAAATCGTAAATCCTTTCGCTTTCTCCCCTGTCAGCACTTCCAAATTCAGGTCATAGGTTCTGCTTTCTCCCGGCTCGAGCATGATCAACGTTCCATTTTCTCGTGCTGCAGCTTGTCCTATTGGTGGATGAGTTGCAGGCTCTAAAGCAGTGACGTACTCATTTTTCCCCCAATGCTGCCAATTGATCAGCCATGGCATTTGAGTTTTGGAAAAGGAAATCTTCAGTGCTAACTCTAATTCATCATTTGCATATCCGCAGACGACCTGATTGTCAGAATCTGCTTTTGGATCGATAAAAGCCACATCTTCGCCATAACCTGCATGTTCATCCATCGGTAGGGCACAGCGGGTGAATTCGTGTTTTCGGTTAAATTCCGTATTGTTCGCATCTGTGGCTTTAGGCTTTTTCTCCCCTTGCCAGACGATGCGCGTGCCTTCATCGATCAGCGGCCAACCGCAGTTGATGTGATACAAAATCATATGTGGAGCCGCAGAATTTCCTCTGTTGGTGATTGTATCCTTAATGCGGATTTCGGCCGAACCAAGCGTCCCAGAAATACTTCTCAACATCTCTAAACTTGGCCCAAAAGTGGTCGTTTCACGAACTTTGGCCACAATCTCGAAACTCAAATCGCATGAGAAAATATCAGGCTGTTTTATGCTAATAAGTTCGGCTGGTAGATTGGAATAGTTTCCATGCAGTCCACGACTTCCGCTTTCATCTGAATTAGGCGGGCCGGCATTGGAAAGTCCACAGGTGGTAAGCAAGCCTCCACCAAAGGTTCGAAGCCAGTCTATTCCCTGATTGGAAAAAGGCTGAGGTGCTGTCAAGCCTACATGAGAAATCCAAGCAAGGCTGTTTTCATTGAAGAAAGCATCCAAAATATCCATTCCACGATCCAGCACCAATTTGTATCGAAGTCCAGTTCCGGTATTTACCCAAGCGATCCGCACTCCCCGACCGGGACCATTGTCAATGATGGAGGTTTCGATTCCACCGATTTGATGTGAATTGGAGAGTTTTTGCTTCCAGCTATTGGAGTCTACGAGGTTCATTTTGGGAATAAGCGACAAGATTTAAACCTATGAAAAAGGCCTTCCGAGACTATCCTGCTGTATGTGGGTAGTGATGAAAAGCTTGGCTTAAGATAGAGAAAATGCCAAAGCTTAATTAGCCATTAATCAAAAATCAAGAAGGAAATTTTGGGATAGAAATTCAGGGAAAAACACAAAAAGCGCAGATTTCTCCGCGCCTTTTGGTCTTTGAGGTTAAAACCCTTACAATTTTTTCAACTGAATATTCTTAAACATCACTTTCATCGGAGGACCTACGTGGACCTGCATCCCCATCAGACCTTTCATCATCCGATTTTTTTCATCGTCATCAGTTACTTCACTCATCAGCGTACCATTAACATAATGCTGCATCACATTTTCTTTGATAACCAGATGAATATTGTTCCACTCGCCTTTTTTGATCAAAGCTCCAAGTTCATCTCGATTTCCTAGTTCCGAAACCAAATTCAGACCTTTCCAAGCATTTCGCTCCACAAATCCCCGCGTTTCAGTAATACTGTCCGGCTGCGACGTGATTCGGGTCTTTTGGCCACGATAAGCCAAGGTAGTCCGCTTTCGCTCTTCGTAGTTTTGGCCAGTATAGCGGTTAGCTCCATCGATATCAGCTTGATAACCTCGCAGTGCAAAAGGGACTTCTGTAAAACGATCACTTCTATATTGCACGCCTGAATTCCCTGCTTCAGAGATCCAATAATCCATTTTCAATTCAAAATCTCCAAGTTCTCCGCCTTTCCAGATGATAAAGGTATTGGCCTTCAGAACTGTCTCAGGAGTAATTTCACCGACAATTGCACCGTCTTTTACAGACCAATAAACCGGATTGTATTCCCAGCCATCCAGCGTTTTTCCATCGAATATTGACTCGAATTCCGCATTTTCAACTTTGGATGAGATACATCCAGCGAAAAAGATAGCCGCCAAAAAGATGGCTGCTACTTTTATAGAGTTATTGCCTAAAACAATCATTTCTGAGCTGTTGGTTGTTTGTACACAGCGTGATCAGCATTCCCACCAGAAACCAAATATGCCATCAAATCCTTAAGTTCTTCTTCATTGAGTCTATTGATTAACCCAGGCATCATGATGGAGACCTCAGCATTTTTCTTCAATATCACAGAGCTTTTCGGGATGGATTTGATGTCATCCGGAGCAAAAGGATTCTGAGAGAGATAGTAGTTTGTATCATCCTCATCATTCAGTTTACCTACAATGGATCCACCTTCTTTTAATTCAAGAACTGTTGCATGATATTGATCTGAGATGGTTTCACTTGGGTTGATTGTTGCCACCAGAATATCTTTTGGAGAAAACCTTGTACCCAACTGGGTCAAATCCGGACCAATGACTCCACCTTCACCCTGCATGGTATGGCAAGATTGACAAAGGACGGCCGCATACATTGCTTTTCCTTTAACTAAATCACGACCTACCAGATTGGCCATTAGAGGTTCGGCTTCTTCAACTGTCCACCTTCTACCCGGACCTTCAGGTTGCACTCCAGTATTAATGATGTCATTTCCATTGGCAGTAAGCATTTTTCCACCGGACAATTCATCGTATTTGTCAAAATCAGCCTTATCGACACTGGCAAGAGCCATCTTTCTAGCTCTATCGATAAAACCTACATAACTTCTTCCACCTTTATAAGCAGTCAGTGCATTGTTGATCCAAGAGAAATATTCCTCACGCTGTGCTGCAGTCCATCCTTTGTCAGCACCACCTAAAACGGTAGCATAAAAAGTGGCCTGCGCGGGTGGAACATTAGCCAGCATATTGGCGATGTCCATTCCGTATTGAGGATTTCTGAAAATCAGATCTGAGGATGCAGTAAAGGTCTTTTGATAGTTTGCGTCGTCTTTCGCATTCTTTAGCAATGCCAAGGTTTTTTCCACTGCACTTGGTGCATCAAGATGGGCCATTAATACACTCAGGGAGCGATCCAAGTTATTATCATTTGCAGGGAAATTAGGGTCCAAATAGGCGACCAATTGGGGTTTAACTGTTGCAGCTCCTTTATCATAGCGAAAAAGAATCACTTCAATAGTTCTCAAAATATCCTGCTTCCCTTTGCTGTCCAAGCCTTTGTAATCCACCTGCATCAAGCTGTTCAGCATAGGTGCTGCATCAGCATCTGTAGCATGATGAGCCAGAGCCAAGATGGCATGAATCTTTTTCACCGGATCGGTTTCAGCAATGGCTCTATCCTTCCAAGTAGCTACTGGCTGATGTTCAAGGACGATTCTTGCTGCATATTGCACATAGCGATCGGGATGTCCGAGCTGAGCCCAAGCCTTATCCAAACCATCGGCAGAAGCTCCAGCTTTGTGATATTGCTCCAGTTCTCTTCGAGTTTTTGCTTCTTGAGGTAAATCTGCTTCTGTAAGTGGTGTATGCGTATCCAGTTCTCCGGAATAAGTCACACGATAAAGATCCGAGTCAAGTCTTCGTCCACCTGTAGCGAAATAAAATGCTCCATCCGGACCGATGATTCCATCGGTCAAAGGAAGTGGCGAACCAGAAATAAATTCCTCAGCCGAGGCATCGTAAGTTGCACCATTGGGTGTGAGATGAATGGCATAGATGATTCCAAAACTCCAGTCAAAAGCATAAAGTGCTTTTTTGTATTTGCTAGGAAAATTGGCACCAAAACCAAACATGGCATTCGTAGGCGAACCCTGACCTATGTTAAGTACAGCAGGCAAGTTGTCCGGATAATTTGGTGACCATTTAGAATTACCAGTTCTCCATCCAAACTCAGATCCACTAGTCACGTGATTGATTCGGGTTGGCCGATACCATGGCATTCCAAAATCCCACTCCATATCCGCATCATAGGCGAAAATATCCCCTACTTCATTGTAATCGAAATCAAAAGCATTTCTAAAACCAGCACCAATCAATTCCCAATCTTTTCCTTCCGGATCAATCTGAGCAATCCATCCTCCCGGAGCCATACGACTGTTGGCGTGCCCCCTTGGATCTTTGATCAAAGGGAATAAATTATCCTCTTGCCATACATTTGGAAGTCGGTAAGAATTCATCTCGGGAACGTCGACATGGTTTCCTGCGATAAGATAAATTCCTTTTCCATCAGGAGTTACTTTCATGCTGTGCGGACCATGCTCGCCTTGTTGTCCTTTCAATTCACGGATCTGAGTGATGGTTTCGAATTGATCATCTCCATCCAAATCCTGGATTCGATAAAGTCCGGTAGGCTGACTGAAAGTCTCATTTGGATTATGATTTACCATCACATAGAGTGAATTAAATGCATAGAGCAGGCCTTGAGCATAACCCATTCCTACCTGAGGCTCAGACACATTGCCAACAATCAGTTTTTCAACCTTTGGTTTTACGGTACTATCGGAACCTACCGGAGGTAATTCCAATCGGTATAAAAAGCCGTATTGGTCAGAAGTGATCATCCTCCCTTTGTCATCGAAAGTCATGGCTACCCATGAGCCCTGCTCATTTTCTCCTGGACTGTAGAGATGCTCTGCCACAAACCCATCAGGGAGTTTAAGCTTATCTATTTTTGGATTGCCGGTAAGCTTGCGGCCTGTTTCTTCTTCTTTTTTCGAACAGCCAAATGAAATAGCCAAAATTCCAAAAAGGAGGAAAAGATTCTTGAGGGTGCTTTTGTAGAACATATTTTTTGGGATTATTGAATTGCAGGAATATAAAATTTCATCTGTTTATAATTTAATTTTTTTAAGGTCAGATGGAATATCGCATGTATTCCCCGATAGCTCGGGGCATTCCTCTGTGTGTCGCTTTGGGTCATGCTTGATTTCATATGATTATAATTGATTTTTAAAGGCCATATGGAATCTTCGCATAACAGATAATCACTCCACTGTGTGTCAGTTACGACATGCTTGATTTCATAAAGTTCAAGTTGAGGAATATTTATTCGTAGAGAAAGCCATTCACGAAAGCTATTTACTTTCTGTCATTTATTTAACTGTCCTGCTATTGAGGGGTAGGAAGAAAATAACCCAACAACTTTCGGATTTAGAAAATCTTTCTGGTTGCCGGGCTATTTGAATTGAAGAAAACCAACTTAGAAATATGGACTCAAATCAGATTCTGCAGCAGGATAGGCATAAAACTTATTGAGGTTTGTAAAAACATTGTTTCGAGGAACTGCTCCTGCCAACGGTGGATAGTAATAATCCAACGGATTTGCTACAATTCGCTGACCATAAGGCACAATTATTTCCTGAATACGGTCTGTTCTTTGAATATCAAACCAGCGCTTGTTTTCGAAGGCAAGTTCAACTCTTCTTTCCTTAAAGATCGCTTCTCTCACATCAGCCTGACCAGCAGCAGTTGTTCCAGCCAACCCTGCTCGGAGTCTCACTTGATTAAGCAAAGGAATTGCCTGCGCAGTTTTGCCCTGCTCGTTCAATGCTTCTGCCATGAATAACAAAACTTCTGAGTATCTGTAAATTGGCCAATTCATCCCATGATTGTTATGCTGAGAGTGGGCACTTTCATATTTCTTGATATAAGGATAAACCTTGTCATCTCTAAAACTACCCGCTAAGGTCACATAGCCGATAGAGGCATCTTTACGCAAATCACCTGGTTCATAGGCAGCAATAATATCCGGAGTAGGGATATTATTTCCTTCACCGTCAATATTTTGAGCATTATTTGTTCCCATGATTGGCTGAAGCTCAGCTGCCGAAATCGGTCTTGGCATAAACTGGTACATGAAATTACCCTGCAAACCAGCCGCTCCTTCAATAAACTGAACCTCAAAGACAGATTCAGCATTATTCTTATTTGCTGAATTTTCAGAAAATGCCATTTCATAGGAAGGCATTAAAATATACTGACCTCCGGATATGACTGGACTCAACACTTGTTCTGCTTCTGCCCACTTTTTTTGATTGATGTAAACATTTGCCAACAGTGTCCGTGCAGCACCAGAAGTAATTCTTCCTGGCTGCTGAGTTGTTTTATCCAGCAAGAGAGGAATTGCTGCGGCAACATCAGTTTCAATTTGAGCATAAACTGCCGCCTCTGGCGATAAGTCCAAAGCTGCCTCTGCTCTTACAGAGACAGGGGTAAGATGGAGTGGCACGCTTCCAAAGTATCTGGCCAATTCAAAATAGGCGTAGCCCCTTAGGAACAAGGCCTGCCCTTTGATGTTTGCCTTAGCTGCCGCATCAAAATTAACATCGTCTATTTGAGCGAGGATTTGATTAGTTCTTGCAATAATTAGATAATCCTGTCTCCATTGGTTCAGGACATGAGTATTTGCTGTAGTTCCATTAGAAACGGGCACTGAGAAATCCGCCAAATCTTCCTGATTATCCACCGCACCAAAGAGTACATTTCGGGCATAATAAGTATTATCAGAGTGCATTTCTGCCAAAAGCCAGGAGCGGTCATTGGTGATAGTTCGTAGTGGGGCATAAGCAGCATTTACTGCCTGCTGAAAATCATTCTGATTTTTGAAGAATGTGGCCGAACTCAACTGAGTCTCTGGCACCACAGTGAGAAAGTCTTCGCAGCTGGTAAGAAACACACTCGCTGCAATTAATCCTATGATATATTTTTTCATTTTTAAGTCGTTTGAAGGTGAATTAAACTGTCTGGATCAACAGATTAAAAGGTGATATTAACACCTAATGTAATCGTCCGTGGAACTGGATAACCAGCCAAGTCCACTCCAGGACTCAAGTTTCCTCCATCGCCCTGACCATTGTTTTGCATACTGACTTCAGGATTGGAGCCACCCCAATACGGTGTAAATACCCATAAATTCTGTCCTGACGCATAAAGTCGTGCAGACTTCACTGTCTTCGGAAGGGTCTTGAAGGTGTAGCCTACAGTAATATTTCGAATGGTAAAATATGAGGCGTCCCAGACGAAGTTGCTATTGTTCCAATCTCGCTCTACACCCGTCACGTTACCTCCACCGACAGTTGTACCGAAGATTCCCGCTCCTGGATTTTCAGGTGATCTGAATCGGTCTTTAGCTTTACTGACCATATTAAATACCCCATCTAGGTTTGCAGTACTAAACAAGTGTCTCATGTACAACTGATTTCCTTCAGAACCTGAAGCAGTAATACTCGCATCCCAATTTTTGAAGGTAAAGTTGTTAACAAGACCATAAACGAAATCAGGAAATGGATTTCCTATAATAGCTCTATCGTCATTGTCTCCACCATAAGTAATTACTCCGTCTCCATTGACATCCTTCAATTTGATACTTCCCACAGTGGATCTTCCTGGGATTTTTGGAGAGTTGGCCAAATCCTCAGCATTCATGTAATTTCCTTCCTTGACCATTCCGTAGAATTGACCGAAAGGTTTTCCTACCTGAGTGATGTGTTGAGATCCATAAACCCTGTCGATACCATCCGCCAATTCGATTACTTCATTTCTATTGAAAGAAATATTGGCATTAACACTCCAACGGAAGTTCGATGTATTTACCGGAATCGCATTTACTGAAAACTCATGTCCCCAAAACTTGATCTCACCGATGTTGTCATTGAAGTTGGTAAACCCTGATTCCTGAGGAATCTGAACCGCATAAAGGAGGTTTGTGGTATTTTTGGTATAGAAATCATACACAAACGAAACTCGATCATCCCAAAGTCCCAAATCCAATCCAAAGTCAAACTGTGCAGTGGTCTCCCAACCCAAGTTGTTATTTTGAAGTGAGGTAATTGCTGCTCCTGGCACGATGGTATTCCCAAAAACCGTATTGATTGTGTTGTTAACCAATGCATATGAGGTGTAATTACCGATATTATTATTACCTGTAATGCCGTAGCTAGCTCTTAGTTTCGCGAATGAAATTGTGGAGTTATTAGCAAGAAATCCTTCATCAGACAGTACCCATCCGATAGAAGTTGATGGAAATACGCCCCATCTATTGTCAGCTCCAAATCGTGAGGATCCATCCCCACGGACTGAAGCAGTGAAGAGGTATTTACTTTTAAAATTATAAGTCAATCGAGAAAAAACAGAGGTCAAGGTCCATTCATCCACTCCACTGATGGTGCCTCCGCGGTTGACATTCAATGCTCCCTGGATCGTTGGAAGGCGGTCGTCCGCATAGGTATCAGCCTGAACTCGCGTGCGGTCTCTTCTGAATTGCTGGTTGGAGAAACCTCCTAAAACCTGGAAATTATGATCTCCGATACTCTTATCATAAGTGACGATATTTTCATTCAACCAAGAGAAATCTTCAATATCATCCCGTATTGATTCTGCCACTGTAGGGATCGCTACATTGATTCGATTGGTGGCAGTGGAAGGATTAAAAAAGAAAAACCTTGAGTTTCTGATTTCAGCATTAAAAGTTGATTTTACTGACAGGCCTTTAATTGGCTTCCATTCTGCGTAGGTATTTGCCAAGACACTAACCACCAAAGTCTCATTAGTGATTTCATCAGCAGATCTCAGCCAGTTAGGATAAGCAAAAATATTACCGGTATTAGCTGGGAAACGGTTGAAAAAAGTTAAATCTCCTGATTCATCATAAATAGGCATCACCGGCCAAGTATGTAAGGCATTAAATAAAATACCCGTTCCTCGTGAACCGTCAGTCTGCGGTGTATTATCCTTAACATAATTTGGAGCCACATTTACCCCAATATTTACCTTGTCAGACACTGCATAGTCGGTATTCATTCTGAGAGAATAGCGCTGATAGTCTGTATTTCTGACCACCCCTTTTTGATCAAAAACCCCAGCTATAATGGCAGTATTTACCTTTTCTTTATTTGAGGTTACAGTAAGATTGTAGCTGGTAATCGGAGCTGTTTCCAGCATAGCATCGTACCAGTCATTGGTTTGACCGCGATATTGGGCAGGGTTTTGAAACACATCTGGTACAGGTTGCTTTGCATCTTCGTAGTATTCTTTTTTAAACTGTGCAAATTCCTCTGCATTCATCATTTCCAGTCTTCCTCTTTCAGGTACTTGTTGAAAACCTGTAAACACGTTGAAATTTACATTAGTCACCCCTGCTTTTCCTTTTTTGGTAGTGATCAATACCACACCATTTGCTGCCCGAGAACCATATAGTGAAGTTGAGGCTGCGTCTTTCAAAACAGAGATATCTTCAATTTCATCCGGGTTGATAGAGTTTATATCTCCTGTGATCGGAAAACCATCTACCACATATAGTGGCGCACTTCCACCCGAAACAGATAGTTGGCCTCTAATTCGGACATTCATTCCTTGCCCCGGTTTACCGGTAGTTTGATTGATTTGTACACCGGCCAGTCGACCTTGAAGTTTCTGTGCCATAGATGACACGGGCAAGTCAGCCAATTCCTTACCGTTGACCGATTGGATCGCTCCAGTCACTTCTTTTTTGATTTGGCTACCATAACCTACCACCACTACTTCCGAAAGGTCGGAGGTGGATAGATCCAATGTCACATTATAGGTCGTCTGTCCTCCTACTACTGCGACTTCTTTGGTAGAATAGCCTACAAAGCTTATGACCAATGTCTCTCCGGCTGCTGCTGCAATGGAAAAACTCCCATCAATATCAGTGACCGTACCTCGTTGGGTGCCTTTGACAATTACCAATGCCCCTGGCACAGGCTCACCTTCAGATGAGATTACTCCTTGGACAGTTTGAGCCTGTCCAAAACTTGTTAAGCCTATGCAAAGCATAAGCAACAAAAACCCGAAAAGCCGGATTTTCATTTTAGATAGATAGTGGTTATTCATATTGACGGGTTTAATTGTATTGAAAATAATTCCTTCCAATTACACTATATAAAAAAAAGACCCTATCCTGCCCAATCCTGCAAAAACCATTCAATATCAAGCTTTTATAGCAGGACAGCACAGGATAGATCTATGAAATAATTAATCTTCTTACTTTACCTTAAAAAAATCCATGTAAAATAAGGAATCAACAGGATACCACAGGATTGCTTTTTTAGATAATAGTAAATTCATTTGAGTCATTCTTATATTGGGCTTGAAATAAAAAATATATTATTCATCCTTATATATAAAGGAGTTGAAATTCTTCGCCTTTCTCCTTATACTTATTTTTAAATGCAATCAACCCTATGATCTCACCCAAAATTCGCCTTAGCCAAATTCTTTTTATTTTGGCCTTATTAGCTTTTTCATCTTGTACCAAAGAAAAAACACTGGAACTCCGAAAAAATTCAAGTATCACACTTGTCGGAAATAATCTCGCATCCCGAATGTTGGATTATGGACTTTTCGAAACTGAAATGCACCTTCGGTATCCTGATAGCACACTTTTTATAAGAAACCTTGGCGATCCCGGCGATACCCCAGGATTCCGGCCACGATCCGGCACCAATGACCCATGGGCCTTTCCCGGTGCAGAAGATTTTCAAACAGAGTATGCCACCAAATCAGGAAGCGAAGGATTTCTCGAAAAACCTGATCAATGGCTGACGAGATTGAAGGCAGATATTGTAGTTGGTTTTTTTGGTTTCAATGAGTCCTTTCAGGGAAAAGATGGCCTTGAAAATTACAAAGCTGAACTCGAAGCCTGGATAATGCACTCCAAAACTCAGCAATATAACAGTAAATCCGCGCCGCAAATTGCCTTGGTATCCCCGATTGCTTTCGAAGACATTACAGCAATCAAAGATGTTCCTGACGGAAAAAAGGAAAACGAAAATCTGAAACTCTACTCAGAAGCCATGAAAGAATTGGCCTTGAAACATGAGTTGGTTTTCGTGGACGCTTTTTCTGAAAGTCAAAAATGGTATTCCCAGTCAGATGAACCGCTTACTATCGATGGCTCCCAAATGAATGAAGCAGGATATGCTAAACTCGCTGTTTTGCTGGCGGATAAGCTTTTTGGAAGAGAAAACAGAAAAGCAGAGGCAAACCGAGATTTGATTCATCAAGCTGTGATTGAGAAAAACTGGATGTGGACCAATGATTACAAAATCCCTAATGGGGTGCATGTGTTTGGTCGACGCTATGATCCTTTTGGTCCGGCTAACTATCCATTCGAATTGGAAAAAATTCGCCAGCTCACAGCGATTCGGGATACGGCCATCTGGGAAGCTAATTCTGGCAAAGTGAAGGATCTTGCCTTGGCAGATGCTAATACCCGTCCACTTCCTGAGGTGGAAACCAATTACAATCCTCAAGCAAACGGAAGTTTGGAATACAAGTACGGCGAAGAAGCCTTAAGCACCTTAAAAGTGCCCGAAGGCTACAAAATCGAGCTTTTTGC
>CAYTXN010000039.1:0-15112 GCA_964441195.1 uncultured Limnohabitans sp. | reverse complement strand
CATCCACAGTCAGTTCTAATAAATAAGTTCCTGCTGAAAGATCTATAGTGGTAAGACCTGTTGGGGAGATTTGTCCTGAGGTTATTTCTCCCCTTCCTTCTGCAAGTACTCGAAATTCTCCATTGGGAACTGAGGTTCCAAAATCAATGGTTACAAAACCATTACTAACGCCTTCTGAGCTACAGGATTCATTCTGAAAATCGACTATTGGGTCTGGAGAACCAGGAGCTGCTAGGGCATCTAAAACCAACAATTGAGTTGTTTGGCATCCGTTCTTCTCAATTACTATTGAATACACTTGAGATTCTAAATTGCTAAAAGTTCTTTCCTCTCCTGCAGAAATTGGTCCTTCGATAATATTGATTTCCGGAATATAGAGTGCATCTAAGTCAGATTCTACTCTTACGGAAAGAGTGCCATTTGAACTTTTACAATCATTTGGCTGATCTAAAATAGTTAAGGTTATTTCTGGTGTGTCAAGGACTTCAAACCCAATCACTTTCTCTGATATACAATCTGGAAAATCAGCGGTGGTTGTTTGAAAAGTCACTAAATACAAGCCTGGACCTGAAAGGTTATCTGAATTAATACTAAAATCAAAGCCAGTTGCGATTTGAGTTCTAGTCCCAGTGAAGTCTTTCTGAATAAACCAATCTCCCGATAAAGGGGTGTCCAAAGTAAAATTAACTGTCGCTCCCTCGCAAATAGTAGTGGAGGAAGGGATAATTTGAAAATCTACAGGTGGCCCGACAAATGTGGATCCATTGATAAGGCAAGAGCGATTGCCTGAGGTGTTAGTTTGAAATAGTTCAACCAGATAGAATCCCGGGTTGTAAGCAAGCAATTCATTTCCAGTTCCAATCACATTTCCTTCAACATCTTTCCATTCAATGGTAAATTCCGAAAGATTTGATGTATTTGGATTCAGCGCAGTGAGAACAGAAGGAGAGCCAGAACAAAGTAAATAGTCCGAGCGTAAAGCTATTTCTGGACCCGTCTGAACGACTACAGTTAATTGATCTTCATAAAAGTTGCTGTTTGTTCCTCTTCGAACACTCAATCTTACGGCATAAATTCCAACTTGTGGAAAAATTACCTGAATTGTCTCCAACTGAACCCCTCCACTTCTGCTGAAAATTACCTCTCCAGTTGAACCAGTAACCTCCCAATCGAATACATCACCCGGATCTCCCCCAGCACTATATGTGCCCAAGACATTACCGAAAACTAAACATAGGCTTTCAGGGCCGACCAAATTTGGGTCTGCCTCTGGGCGCAAGCTGGGATTATTTCGGGCAGAAAGTGTAGAAAGGGTGCCACTTATTGTAAAGAGTGGAAGGATTAAGATTGCCCAAATAAAAAACGTCCCAATCTTCCTTTTTGGAAATTGAGTCTTAGCCAACAGATTAAAGATAAATTAAGAAGTGTTTTACCAAGGAAAAATTCCAAGGTTTTCAGATGAGGATTCCATATTCAAAAAATGTTCCACTTGTTTAAAAGGGAGGGGTTAATCAATAATTAGAATTGAACCCAACTGTTTACCAGAAATATTTTTCTCAATATTCCTGTAGTTTATTCGATAGGCATAAGATCCTGGAGGTACTTTTTGGCCATTAAAATAACCATCCCATAAGCATGTTGATTCCTCAGAAAGAAGGTCGGATTTCTCGCAATGGAAAATTACCTCTCCCCATTTGCTGAAAACCCAGATTTCCAACTCATCAATAAGGTAATTAGTGTAAATTAGGAATGGCTTGTCAGGATTTCCCGGTTGGATTGCATTTGGAAAAGCGACTTTTAATTCACACTCTTCTTCCGTGAGGAACATAGTCTCATAAGCACATCCTTCGCTACTATAAACTACTAAATTGTAGGTTCCAATTTGATTTGGTTTATAGGCTGGTGAGGTAGAAACTAAATTGTCTTGAAAATACCATTCATATCCCGAAAAACTACCCGGATTAATTTGGGGACCGATCTCATACCTTGGACAGATCTGATAAGATTCTTCCACTATCGGCCTTACTGAATCTGTACTTCGCAAGACAAGGACCTGATCGCTGCCCAGTAAGCAGCCAAATTGATTACTAAGTAGTACTTCATAGGTACCTTCATTTCTCGCAAGAATTTCTTCCTGAGTAGGTTCTGTAGGTAGTTTGGTCCGATTGTTATCAATATCAGTAAACCACCACTCTATGGTTGAGATCTCAGAAAGGTCCGCATTTACAGTCAAAGAGGCATCAGGTTGATCAGGACAAAGTGTTTCTGCCAAAATTTCTACATCTATACTTAGTATGGGCACTGGCGCCTCAAAGCTTATTGGTTGGATTTGGCAAGGGATCGAACCTTTGGGTTGGACTTCCAATGTGAAGGCCCCGTAAGAAGAAAGAATTAGCGTTTGATCACTACCAATTAGATTTCCGCTTTGATCCCGCCAAAATATATCTACCTCCGAAACTGAATAATTGCTTATTTCTGCACTGTATTCATAAATACCCGTACAGCTGAGGTCAACTAGCTCTGGAGAAAACTGGACAGGTTCATTCAGGGTTACTGAAAATTCTTTTTGCTCAGGGCAAAGTGGGAATGCAACATCAGGATTATAGCCTAATACGGTATATTTCCCCGGTTGTGATATTTCAAAAGGTTCATTCCAATTTTTGGTTTGTACGCTTCCATCCGGATAGGTAATTGTAAAAATAAGAGGATCGGAACTTTGGGGGACAAGTTCAAAGGGATCACAAATCGAAAGATCAGTCGGGATGGAAAAATCAATTTTTTGGGTGGTTAAATCAAGTTGAAGATTGCTTCTACCAAGTTCACAATCTTTCCCCAATGAAGGAATTCTACTGAAAACTGCAGCTTCATAAACACCCTCTGTGTTTACTTCTATTTGGTATTGGTTATTGAATTGACTCAACACCTCAATGTCTCCAGATGAATCATACCTTCTCCACTCTACATCAGTGACCTCATCTGGAAATGTAGTAGTCAAGTCAATGATAGCTAGTGGTCCATACTCACAAAGTTTTGTTGCAACTAAAGTTACATCCACTGACAGAACAGGCTCTTTTGCTAGGAATGGTTTAGGAGGAATGGGACAAGCTTCACTATTTGCAGGTTGGACTTCCAGAGAATAATCCCCAAAAGAGGAAGGAGGTAGGTCGAGTCTTTGACTTGTTCCGATTATTTCATCTTTTTCGTTTCGCCAGAAGAACAAAACCGTGCTAGGGTCTCTTGAATAAATATTTGCTTCGTAGCTTCTATTACCCACAATACAATCCTCACTTATTTGATTTATTTCAAATTCTACCGGTTCTATCAGGTCCACCATAACAGTTTTTTCTGTTGGACACACATCGTCCTGACCAGGCAAGGTCCCAACAATTTTATAAAGTCCTTTTTGATCCAAAAGGATTGGTTCTCCTGAATTTTTGGTGTCAGTGGTATTGTCAGGTCGAGTAATTGTGAAGACCAACGCCTGAGTTGTTTCTGGTATCAATTCGTAAGATTGACAAATATTTAATGCCTCTGGTACTTGGAAATTAGTTTGATCTTTCCCCGGAATGACAAGTTCATTTCTGCTTGGAAGAATGCATTCCTCGTCTTCATCATAAATTTCAAAAAAGTAATTGCCACCTGGAAGATCAATTCTGAAAACTGATGTATTAGGTAGAGCT
Source organism: uncultured Limnohabitans sp. (assembly GCA_964441195.1). GTDB lineage: Bacteria > Bacteroidota > Bacteroidia > Cytophagales > Cyclobacteriaceae > Algoriphagus. The sequence goes on along the minus strand of CAYTXN010000039.1, from coordinate 11,432 downwards.
TGATTTAAAGCAACACCGCCTTTTTCATTAATGACACGATAAAGACTTTTGGTCGTAGGACCATTTAGCATAGTAACTTGAAATGAGCCGGGTACTTTTCCTGTTGCGGTGCAAGCTTCTCCAATGATGTCACTAATTTCAAACTCTAAAGCTGCAGGAGGATTGGCTAATGGCACAACGGAACCAATTGAATTTAAACAAGACCCCAGCCCTCCAATAAGATTATAGGTTCCTGACTTCAGATTGGGTATTTCAATCAAATCTCCCGCAACAAAAGGACCATAGGAAAGTCCAGTTCCTTCAAGGTTGATAAAGTCCAAATCTGTCACCGCCTTTATGATCAACTTTCCGTCTGCTTGCAAACACCCACTGGAAGTTTCAGCCGATTCATAAACAAAAATTGGTTCAGGATTGAATCGGAAATCAAATTTACCTTCAGGAGCGCATGTAGGATTGCTAGGATTATCCAGTAAAAAAGTGACTTCATAATCTCCAAATTCAATAAGGTCTGACCCTGGGCTAATTGTTAAAGAATTACTTTTACCAAATGATTTCGTGGTGGGGTCTCCCTTTTTTTGAACTAACCATTCACCGAACCGTTGTGGGATGGTTACAAATGAAATTTCACTGTCAACACATATTTCTGTGGCAGAACTTTCAATTACAATAGAAGAAATATTTAAAACATTGGTTGTTTGTAAAAATTCACACGCCCGCTCTCCTGCCGAATTTTCCAGAAAAAATCTTACCGAGTAAATTCCCTCATCACTCGTAGTAAATGTGTTGGAATTGGAAACGATGGTTCCTGCATCATTAGTCCACTCAAATTGGTAAGATGTAAAATTACTGCTGGATGGATCAATTGCTTGAATTTCTATGGGCTGGGAGGAGCAAGAGAGGTATTGACTAGAAAGAATTAGTTGAGGACCTTGTACAACCTCTACCAGTTTACTGAACTTGGCAAGTTCAATTCCACCTCGGCTTACATCTAATTCAACCCTATGAACACCATTCGATATGAATGTGTAATTTATGATTTGAAATGCTCCTGGATTTCTTGAAAATAAAAGATTACCCGATGGCCCGTAAATCCTCCATGCATAAAGGTCAGTTAGAGGATCTCCATTGCCGTTGAAGGTTCCAACTACAGTGCCTGAAACATTACATAAATAAGTTGGGCCTTGGAGTTCTGGATCTGCAAATTCATAAGTTTTGTTCCATTTAGAATCCTCTAGTTGATCTGTTTTGGAAACTAGACTACCATCCACTTCCCTTGAGGTCAGATCCAAAAGAATTGCCGTAAACAGCAGAAAGATGGGTAGTAAATTTTTCAATGATTTTAGAAAAAACTGGGATTCAGGATACTAAGGTACCTATTTATCCCTCTAAAATATCGAGAGCATATAGTAAAATCAAGATTTATGGCTTACCTGACAAATACCCAATCCTCATTTCCACTTTTTTGGGAAGAAAACTCATATCCTTCTTGGTTAAATCCTTTTAACTCCTCCGGTTCAAGAATCTGATTCTTAATCGCAAAATTGGTCATCATCCCTCTTGCTTGCTTAGCAAAGAAACCAATAGTTTGATATTCGCCATTTTTAAATTCTTTGAAATGGATATTTATAACGGGGGATTTTAGTTTTTTTAAATCTACTGCTTTGAAATATTCTTGAGAGGCAAGATTGACAATGGGGCCCCCATTTGATGTTTCTTTGATAGCTTTTGCAATTTTAGTGCCCCAATATTCATAGAGATTCTTCCCTTTTTTGGTTTCCAGTCTAGTACCCATTTCTAGTCGATAAGGCTGGATCAAGTCAAGGGGTTTTAAAAGTCCATATAGTCCGGATAAAATCCGAAGATGCTTTTGGGCAAAGTCAAAATCTTCTTTAGCGTAGGAATCCACCTCAATTTTGGTGTATACATCTCCCTTGAATGCTAAAAGTGCTTGTTTAGAATTATGGGTATTGAACACCTTTTGAAAGGTTTTATATCGCTCTTCGTTCAAAACAGCCAAGTTTTCACTCACATGCATGAGTTGAGAAATTTCCTGAGCTGATTTTTTCTTCATCACACCAACCAAGGCATTAATATCAGAAGGAAAGTCTGGCTGGGTGAATTCTTTGAAATTGGGAGTGGAGTAATCGAGCGTTTTTGCAGGGGAAATAAGAATCAACATACTATTGAATAATCGTAATCGCTTTGGTTTCAGTTTCAGTTTTGTTTTGTGCCTCTGAGGTAAACTTTACCACGACTGCATATGTTCCATTAGGCACGAAATTTCCATTGACAATACCATCCCATGGGCAAAATGGCTGCCTAGGCTCTAGGTTTTCATGTTCGCAATAGAAAATTAACTCTCCCCAGCGGTTAAAAATAAAGACCTCAATTTCATCGATATATTCATTTGCATAGAGGATAAAACCTCTATTTGGGTCATTTAGTACCACTCCATTGGGGTAAATTATCCTCAGTCGACAATCTTCGTTGACAACAAAAGTAGCCACATATTCACATCCTAGATTATCAGATACACGCAGTTCATAGGTGCCTGGAAGAGTCGGGGTGAAAATAGCATCTTGTGAAACTTCCTCTCCGTTAAGTATCCAACTATAGTTATCATAATCTCCTGGAGCAATGCTGGTAGTGACTCCCTCTATTGCACAAATTGTGATTTCTTCCAAAGGTACTACAGGAGGAATAATGGTTGATTTGGCTACTACTCCATTTGCTCTTCCAAGCTCACAACCAAATTGGTTTCGAAGCAAAGCCTCGTATGTTCCTTCTTGCGATACATCAATTATCGGTAAATTATCAAACTCGAAAATTCGGGTCCGAGTGCCGCCAATCACGCTGTACCATTCAATTTCTGAAACTTCAGATAAATCAGCAACCACAGTAATTGTCGTGCTGGTTTGCTCAACGCAGAAAGGCACTACGTCCAAACTAACCGTAACAGAATCGGTAAGAATTTCGGCCGTAAACGGGATTTCATTGGTTGGGCAAAGTCCACCTACAACTGGTTGAACTTCTAAAGTATAATCTCCATCACGGCTTGGCACAAAGGATTGCCTTCTGCCGACGATCACACCTAGATCATCTTTCCAAAGGAAAATCACATCACCTGGATCTGCATTATTCAATATGGCCTCATATCTAATTCCAGTTTGACAATCCACAATGGGACCGGAAAGATCGTAATCAAGTGGCTGCGTGATTACGACATTCATTTCAATTTCACGTGGACAATCAACGCCAGCAGGATCTTCTCCTTGAATGGTGTAAACTCCTGATTGTGTAAAAGTAAAGTTCCCGTCTGGATCAGCTGAAATGATAGTCCCCCCTGCGTTTGTAGCTGTGTAGGTCAAGGGTTCAGGTCCAGAAGGAGTGAAAATAAAACTTTCACAAGCTGTTACACTTGTAGGCACTGAGAAGAGTACCTCAAATTTTTGAGCAATAGTATACACCTGAGGATCTGTAATCGAACATCCGAATTGATCTTGAACCTCAACAAGATAATCTCCATAAGGCACCTGAACATCAAAACTCGCTTGACCTGGAAGTGGTCCAGTAAATTCTTGACCATCTCCTTGCCTTATAATGCGGTATTCACCGATTTGGGCTACACCGCTATTGAATGAAATATTTATCACTCCTGGCTCAACTCCGCTTGTGTTGCAAATTTCATCTGTGGGAGTTACCGTAAATTCCAATAAGGATGGAGGATTAAGATTTTCAACGGTAACTGAAGCAGAATAAAAACAGCCAGTACTATTTTCAGCTTCAATGGTGTATAATCCGGGTAAAACAGCATTAACTGGAATCACATCTCCTGCACTTACATTGGAAAATGTCAGGTTCAAATCTGGAATTCTCACCTCCGATGCATTGGATTGCATCGTGATTTCAAAAGCCCCATCTGCGGTTGAGCAGTCAGTAGCTGGAGTTGTTTGCACGACTACAAATAATGGTAACTCGTTGACTAATAAATCCAATTTCTTTTCAATCGTGCAGCCATCCAAAATCGGATCTTCGGTCGCAAAGAAGATCTCATATTGACCTGGTCCAGGCAATGTGTTAATGAAGAGTTCGAGTTCGAAAAACTCACCCAATGCAACACGATTTCCACTTTGATTTAAATCATAAAACCATTCTCCAGTAATTGGAGTATTTGGTGCAAATATCACTGAAGTTTCTTCGTAGCATACTTCAGTTGCTGTCTGCGTGAGGTCAAATTCAAAAGATGGTCCGGCAAAGACTTCCGCTGTGGAGGGACAAGTCTCAAACAATGCGGCTTCATCCGGGCTTAAACCAGCTGGAAGTCTATAGCTTACCTGGACAGTGTAAATACTTTCTTCGTCAACTGTGATGGAATTGGAGTCGTCATCCCCAAAAACAACTCCAGCCGCATTAGTCCATTGGAAATCATAGAGTCCTTCTGTAGGATCATATCCATCAATAGCAGTAAGTGTGACGGGATTTCCTGCACAAAGCGTGACATCGTCTACCAATGTAAGCGTTGGTGGAGCCACTACTTCGATTTCACCTTCAGCTCGGAAATATTCAGGATCACCGCAACGATCCACTCTGAGTTCAATCGTATAGAAGCCTGGAGCTGTAAAGATTTGATCTAAAGTCTGAAAAGGTTCACCAGGACCACCGAAGTTATTGAGAATAACTGTTCCATCCTGATGTGTGATCGTCCAGAAATAGGAGTCAATGTCAGGTTCTCCACCACCTTCCAATAATGCACCAGTTCCTAATTCAGGATCAAGACATAATCTGGGTGGAAATGCAAGTGCAGGCTCGGGAATAGAGCTTCCGGAATTTTGCACAAATGATGGGAGACCCAGATTTGAGGTTCCTGGCATGGGTTGTACAGAAGTCTGATTGAATGAACTCGTTCCGGTACAGCCTGTGCCCACTTGTACTTGCCCGATTCGGTTATCGCCCACTACAGCGACATAGATTTGTCCGTCGGAGGCAATTTGCAAAGCGCCCAGATTTAAGCCGCTCGTTCCACCGACTTGATTTCTTGTGGTGAGAATACAGGCTTCTCTTTGTGCTCGCGTAGTTGCTGTGTCAAAGCAAGCAGGACATGGCGCAGCATCAGGGTCGTCATTTTCGACTTCTGTAATGATAAACTCTTCAATTCCTGGTCCTCCGTTTCGATAGGAAACTAACACTCGATCAGAATCCTGAGAGAATTCTAGGCCATAAACATCTCCATCACATCCTAAATCTATTCGGGCATATTCTGATAGTTCACCTGTTTGTTGATCAAATTCAAAGATTTCAACTTTGTTGCAGCCTCCTTCAGAGATGGTTACGGCAAGCTTGGTTCCATCAGGGCTGAATTTCATTGCTCCAACACCAGAATTAAATCCATGATTGCTTCCTACCGAACTAAGAACAGGTTGTCCGATTCCTTGACTGGAGACAGGATAAGCCCTGAAGGTGTTATTACCCAATTCGTGGAACATCACCCAAGTGCTGTCACCCCCTGAAATTGCAGCTGAATGTTCAGTGGATGGACTAAACAGAAAATTATCCTTAGTCGTCACGTTTCCGACTCCGGTTTGGTTTCCTGCTTTGATATCTACTACCGAGTAGCTTACCGTATTTGTTCCGCTAGCATTCGCTTGAGTAGTGAAAAGATAATACAGTGTTTGTTGGGTAGGTACTGCAACCGCGATCACGGATTGACTGGAGGAATTATCCCCTCCGATATCTTCACCGTTTTCCATCAAGTTTCCATTCAGATCCCAAACCGAATTTCCATCAGTAAAGAACAATACTTCTCCAGCCTGATCAGAAATTGTAGTAGTTCCAGCTGGAATATTCTGAGGATGCGGTTTATCTATAGGTCTAGGAGTAGGAGCATTTTCATCATCCGGATCAGGATTGAAGTTCAACCCTGCACCATCACCAAAATACCAGATGTTGTTCGACTGATCGGGAAGATCCCAGATTTTTACCCGAATCTCAGCATAGGCGTAGCAGTCAGAGCCAGGCTCACGGACCAAGACCCAGTACAATCCAGGTAGACAAACTTCATTTTCTTCTTTACCAATCCATCCACGATCACGCTTATTCGACCAAAAATATTCGTAATTATCGCCCCCAGCTCCGGGCGCTTCCCCATCCTGTTCGCCTTCTGCCGCTTGAGCCTGAAGAAGCGGCTCCAAATCAATGCAACTTAAGCACAGCGTAGTATCCGATGGAGTAAAGTTGGCCTCTAAGTTATTTTCAGTTAGAGGGATAGTTTTAGTGACATCTTGTGTACTTCCATCTTCAAATTCTACTGTCAAAGTAACCTCGATACTTGTACCTTGGGCAGCATCCTGAGGCACCAAAAAGTGCTCCTCATTAAAGTTTGCAGGAAGTGGATTGCCGTCCGAATCTGTCAGGGGGGGAGTGAAATCCCATGTGAAGGAAACAGGTTGGTAGTTTTCTGGAAAAATTTCACTCGTAAGTTGCACCGGATTATTTGAACATGGAGCATCTGGGCTCCAAGTAAAATCCACTGAAGGATTAATGTCTGCGTTTGGAGCAAAAACAGGGAAAATTGTGCCGCAGAAGTCTGTTCCCATAAATGGATCTTCCTCCACGTTCACCAATGTAAGATCAGCCTCATCGGGATTTGTCACTCTTCCGATCAACTGGGGACCGCCTGGCACTTCCTCGTAGATATAATAGAGTTGACCATCGGGACCGGATTTGACATCGTAAAGTTGATTCAATCCTGCTGTCAAAGGAATTTCTTCTGGTGTTCCACTTAAATCTGCCCCTGGAACTCTGAAAAGTTGATTTCCCCGAGAAAAATAAATAAATGATCCATCGGGTGAGAAATCCGCACCACCGATTTCATCAGTTCCACCCGAACCGTTAATTGGTTCAGGATTCCCAAAATTACCTGAACTAGTATCAAAGGGAATAACTAAAATATCATCTCCAGAATCTTCAGAAATGACTATTAATCTACTATTTGCTTCATCAAAAATGATGGCCTTTGGAGTAAATGGAATAGCTTCATTGTCTGTTTGAGCGAAATCACCTTCTGTATTTCCAATTCTTCTCGAAATCAAATTCCCCCCATCAAAGCTAATCAGGTAAGAGGAGGAAGAAGGAGTCTTTACTACCAAAATTGCTCCGGAGGCTGGTCCTATTACCTGGTCTTTTGATGTCACTTCACCAAGTGGGCGCTCATTCCCTGTGGCTTGTCCAGCCGCATTCATGTCAACTACGGAGTATTGCAGTTGTCCTCCTGGAGATATGTAAAAGATGTAAAACAGCTTATTTCCATCCGGGTCATATTCCAAAAATCCCGTTGCAACTTTTTGCCTGCCGTCAATGTCTCCGTTTAAGCCAGATTCCACACCTTGAAGTGGTCTACCACTGAAATCATATACCAATTCCCCATTTGTGTAAAATACCGGCTGTCCCGTAAGAGGGTCAATTGCGACTGCATTATTATTTGCACCGATTAAAATTGTTCCAGATAAAGTTTGAACATTGGCTGTCCCACCTTTTCCAAAGGACAAATAGCTGTTTGGAGTGCCATCATTGCAATTTCCGAAGATCCACTCGTTATCATTAAAGCCTTGGGAATAGCCAACGCCAACGATTCCTAATATGCTCAGGGAAATGATGCTTGTAAAAATTAAAATGAACCTTATGGAAATAGGCCTGCTTTTCATATTTTTCGGACTGCTTACTAAAACAACCAACGGGTTGAATCGTTTAGAAGCTAACTGAATATTCAAATAAACGAACAAATCCTTGTTACGGTCTCTGCTTAGTATTGTTTTTTTTACTGTAAGTTGGCTCGGACTAGTCGTGTCTGCTTTTGGACAGGACCCGCAATATAGCCAGTATTATGCAGCTCCACTTTATCTGAATCCCGCTATGGCAGGAGGAGAACTTACTGGTAGAGTTGGGTTTAACTATCGAAATCAGTGGCCATCGATTGACGCACAATTCACTACATTTTCGGCTTATTACGATACCTACTTACCGGATTACAACAGTGGAATAGGTGTCCACATCATGCAAGATACCGAAGGAGCTGCAAAACTTCGGTCTACCACCATCTCCGCCATGTATTCTTACGAGCTGAAATTGGGGCAAAATTCCTACTTCCGTCCCGGGTTTCAGGCGAGCTATATCCGTCGGGAAATTGGATTCTATGAAAATTTGGTTTTTGCCAATCAGATTAATCCTACTGACCCTTTTGGTCCTATTGGCCCAGGAACTGATATTCCAGGTTTAGGTGATCCCGTTGGGATGTTATCTCTTTCGGTGGGTGGATTGTTTTTTACAGAAAATCTTTGGGCAGGAGTTGCTGCACATCATGTCAATGAACCGAATCAATCTTTTATCGATGGAGTAAGTCCACTTCCAATGAAGCTTTCCTTTCATGCAGGCTATCGGATAGATTTGGGAGAAGGTGCTATGCGTGGTGATTTCACACACATCAGAAGACAGCGATCAATTACTCCTACAGTAAATTACAAGCAGCAAGGACCTTTCCAGCAATTGGATGTCGGCGCCTATTTTTATGTAGAACCGATTGTTTTTGGGCTTTGGTACAGAGGTCTTCCTTTCAAGCCTGTTGAAAATCAAAGTAATCGAGATGCGATCGTAATGATGGTTGGAGTCAATTTACTTAGCGGTTTGAATATGGGATACAGTTTTGATTACACTGTATCACAACTTGGAATTCAATCGGGAGGTGCCCACGAAGTCAGTGTATCTTGGACACTACCTAATAGCTATCAAGGCAAACCTTCCCGTAGAGACACCATTCTCCCATGTCCTAAATTTTAAGATCCGCTATGAGTCCTGATAGCGTAAAATACCTCCTAATCGGAGTATTGGTTTTTGGATTCTTGTTGAGAAAAATACTGGGATATCTGAACGTCAAAAATCCTGTTCCGACAATTCCCGATACCCTTTCAGAATACCTCAATCCTGCCAAACTCGAAGAATCCAAGGCGTACCAAAAGGAAAACTTTCGATTTAAGCTTATAGCTGGTACGTTTTCCTTTATCCTTACTTTTTTATTTATCGCTTTGGGTTGGTTTGGTGAAATTGATACTTGGGTCGCAGGATTTGGCTTTGCTCCCTTAATTAAATCCCTTATATTCTTTGGATTGGTTTTCATTGGGTCTGATATTATCAGTCTGCCGTTTGATTATTATTCGACTTTTGTGATCGAGGAAAAATATGGGTTCAACAAGACTACGGTAGGAACATTTTTCTCAGATAAGGTCAAAGGCTATGTCCTCTCAATCCTGGTAGGTGGGGGTTTACTCATGGTATTCCTTTGGTTAATCCATCAAATGGGCGAACACTTTTGGTGGCAATTTTGGTTGATTGCCGCAATATTTATGGTACTGGTGAATGTTTTTTATACGGCTTGGATTCTTCCGCTTTTCAACAAACTCACGCCTCTGGAAGATGGAGAATTGAAAGGAAAAATCCTTCAATACGCCAAATCTGTCAACTTCCCCTTAGATAGCATCTTCGTAATGGATGGAAGCAAACGATCTTCAAAAGCCAACGCCTTCTTTTCCGGTTTTGGAAAACGTAAAAAAGTTGTTCTTTACGACACCTTACTTGAACAACATCCGCCTGATGAATTGGTGGCAGTCTTAGCGCATGAGGTAGGACATTTCAAGAAAAAGCACATCATCTGGGGCATGAGCACCTCAATTCTTCAAGTTGGACTCATGTTATTTTTGTTGGCGCAATTTATTTTTTCTCCCACCATGAGCTTGGCTTTGGGTGGGGAGGCTTGGTCAGCGGAATTAAACATCATTGGGTTCACTATGCTTTTTTCTCCAGTTTCAATGATTTTGGGAATTGGGATGAATTGGTTGAGTCGGAAAAATGAATTTGAAGCTGATGAGTTTGCGAAGCTTACTTTCGCCGGGAAACCACTAGCTGAAGCGTTGAAAACACTTTCCATCAAAACCTTAAGCAATATCAATCCACATCCTTGGTATGTGTTTGTGAATTATTCACATCCGCCGCTATTGGAAAGATTGGAACGGTTGGAGTAGGACTTTTTACCATTGAGAGTTTTTTTGCAGAAAAGATTTTCTTACCTCGAAGTGTCCGTCATGGTTAGATTGGTTCAAAGTCCTCTGAATTGAATCAAATTGAATACAGTCTCCTGACTGATTTACTGTTGGAGGTTTTTCGGTTTTTTTGAAAAATTTTGAAAACCTACTCAAGGCTTGGGAGCTTTGACTAAAATACTGGAGTCTAAGATTCCAGTTTATAAAGGACAAGTATGAAGATTGCTCCAAACTATATTAATTATAGACATAACCTTCAACCAATCTGATTTAGTGTGTTACCATTTAAAAATTCACCTTCCCAGAAACCCTTAAATTCATTACTTTTGCACCAAATAGAAGCAGAACCGAATGTTTGATAATTTAAGTTTAAAGCTTGACCGGGCTTTCAAAACCCTGAAAGGAACGGGAAAAATCACCGAAATCAACGTCGCATCCACCGTTAAGGAAATCAGAAGAGCCCTGATCGATGCCGATGTAAACTATAAAGTAGCAAAAGAAGTCACAGACACGATTCGAACTGAAGCGCTGGGTCGAGACGTTTTAATTTCTGTTTCACCGGGTCAACTTCTTGTCAAGATTACTCAGGAGGAGCTCACCAAGCTCATGGGTGGCTCAAAAGTCGACATCAAACTAAGTGGAGATCCGGCTGTGATTTTGATTGCAGGTCTTCAGGGTTCAGGTAAAACGACTTTTACAGGAAAACTTGGAAGCTTGCTGAAAAGACAAGGCAGACAGGTTCTTTTAGTGGCCTGCGATATTTATCGACCTGCTGCAATTGATCAGTTGAAAGTTTTGGGTGAGCAGATCGGCGTGGAAGTCTATGCTGAGCCTGAAAACAAGAATGCCCTTCAGATCGCTACCAACGCAATTGCTTATGCGAAGAAAACCGGCAAAAAGACTGTAGTAGTCGATACAGCAGGTCGTCTTGCGGTGGATGATCAAATGATGAAGGAAATTGAGGAACTGAAAAAGGCACTCAATCCTTCAGAAACACTTTTTGTGGTCGATTCGATGACCGGTCAGGATGCGGTGAATACTGCGAAGACCTTTGACGAGCGATTGAATTTTGACGGAGTCGTCCTAACCAAACTCGATGGTGATACTCGGGGTGGTGCGGCGATTTCGATTCGTCACGTGGTGAATAAGCCGATTAAGTTTATCTCAACGGGTGAAAAGATGGAAAATCTGGATGTCTTCCATCCGGATCGTATGGCTCAACGAATCCTCGGAATGGGTGACGTGATTTCCCTTGTTGAGCGTGCACAACAGTCATTTGACGAAGATGAGGCTAAGCGAATCAATGCCAAAATCCGTCAAAATAACTTCAATTTTGATGATTTCCTT
>CAYTXN010000038.1:0-15453 GCA_964441195.1 uncultured Limnohabitans sp. | reverse complement strand
ACCACAGAGGACACGGAGGAAAAATGAGAGGACACTAAGGGGTTTTGTGTTTTTTCCTTTAGCTTTTTTGTGGCTCACAAATTACTCAGATGAAAACAGATGAAAAAAACCAGAAGTTTTGAACATGCTTCTGGTTTTTTTATGAGTTAAAGGAACTCTAGCGTTTTGTAAAGAAAAATAAATCCTTTGCGCTCTCTCACTTATTCTCTGTGAACTCTGTGGTTAAACTATTTCTTGATTGGAGTTTCGTCACACTCCACATCACCCGCCACATACTGCATCCCATCGAGATAGAATTGTAGCAAATCAGGGTTTTCGAAGCTTTGCGCATTATGAGATGGAGAAATATACATCACTTTACCTTTGCCTTCCGCCCGGATCCATGCAACATAGGTTTTACCTTCGGTCAATTCCTGGCCCTTTCGTTGGCCTTCGATCTCTGCGTTATTGAAGTAGAGTAGAGGTTTGAAATTAAGTTCGTCATAGGCATTCTTGTAGAAATAGGGTTCGTCCACATGATTGAATCCTTCTGCTGGAAAAGCTTGGACAAGTGGATGCTTTGCATCTTCCAACCTTACTTGAATGGCTTGTTGCTTGGGGTGATAATCAAAACTTCCTCCAGTTAACCGACTGAAATCCATGGAATTGTTCAAAGTCGTATTGGCTCCATGAAGCACAAATAAGCCTCCACCTTTTTCGACAAACTTTCTTAGGTTGGACTCCATTTCCAAGGCTTGCTTTATGACAATCGCTGAATCAGCTCCTGATTCCTTGAGTTTGTCCCAAAAGAGATTCCGTTGGTCGGGTTTGGAATTGGTGTTGTTTAAGACGAGCACATCAAATTTTTCCAAGTTTTTCAATTCCATCATCGAGATATCTTTACTCGCTGTTACGGAAAAGGCTCCGCTTTTTTCTCCAAGAATTTTGACCATTTCCTCTGTATGCGGTCTCACCCAATGATCAAAGCCAGTGTGGAGCGAAAAGACCAAAACCTTTTTCTTTTTGGCTGGAAAAGTGGCTTTTTCAGGTGCCAAAGCAGTTATTTTATCTTTCCAAGCCTGATCTAAAGTGACTTCCGGGAGACTTTGGCCATAAGCCAAATTCAAGGAGAAGATGGAAACGATTGCGTAGAAAATAATTCGCTTCATGGGTTATTGGGTTCAGTGGGGTTATGCTTTCTTAGAGTTTTTGATAACTTGGATTCTAAAGCCCAATAACCCGAATTTCCCATGTGTTTCAAAAGATTATTTCTGCCAATATTCATTTTTTCGCTTATTTCTACGGCATCGTTTTCGCAAAAAGTTGATTTGAAAGAGACCCCAATTGGAATTGATTTCTTAATCCACAATCAGCGGGTATTGACTTATCAAACTGCTACCACAGATGTTCCTGAAGGAGTAAAAGCTGACTTTAAGAAATCGGGTTTTATCCATCCAATCACCTCACCAAGTGGACAAGTGCTCAGCCGAGTGCAGCCTCCTGATCACTATCATCACTATGGAATTTGGGGACCTTGGACTCGAGCGACCATCAGTGGGAGAGAGGTGGATTTTTGGAATTTGGGTGATGGAAAAGGGCGGGTAGATTTTGCAAAAGTACTTTCCAAGAAAGTAGCCGGAGGAGCTGCCGAACTCAATGTCCGTCAGAATCACCTCGATCTTAAAGCGCCTGAAAGTGAGAAACTGGCAATTGAAGAAGACTTACGCATCAAAGTAAAGCCAGCTGATAAAGGCCGATACATGGTGGATTATACCACGACGATTTTCACAAAAATACCGGGTGGAATCCTCTTGGATGATTACAGATACGGCGGTGGAATTGGCTTTCGTGCCACTGAACTTTGGGGCGATGCCAATAGTAGCATTTTGACCTCAGATGGAAAAACCAGAAAAGATGCCGATGGTTCTTATGCCAAATGGATCATTGTGAAGGGCAAAACTGCTGATGCCTCCGGACAAAGTGGAATACTTTTCCTAAGTCACAACACCAATAAATCGCATCCCGAACCGCTCCGTGTTTGGCCGCTGGGTCAGTACAATGGAGAGGGAAATGTTTTCATTGAGTTTTGCCCAATCCGACATGAGTCTTGGGAGATCCAGCCCAATGAGCGTTATTCCTTAAAATATCGAATGATTGTCTTCGATGGAGATCTTACAGCCGAAGAAGCTGAGGCCTATTGGAGAGCTTTTGTAAAATAATTTGAACCCGATTTAATCTGAATATAATTATGGAAAGAAGAGATTTCATGAAAAAATCCGCAATGGCAACTGCTGCTTTCGGATTCCCAACTATCGTCCCTGCTTCAGTTTTTGGGAAAAGCGCCCCGAGCAATAAAATTAATATTGGACAAATTGGTTGTGGCAGAATTGCCCGTGACCATGACTTACCTGGAACTTGGAGACATGATGTCGCACGAATTGTAGCTGTTTCTGATGTAGATAGTAAGCGAATGGCTGATGGAAAAAAGCTCGTGGAAGATTATTACACCAAAAAGCTTGGCGAGAAATATATGGACGTGAAGCAGTATGGAGATTACCGGGAGATGCTCCTGAACAAAGACATCGATGCGGTGATCATTTCCACACCTGATCATTGGCATTCACAACCTGCAATGGAAGCTGCTTTGGCCGGAAAGCATATTTATGTTCAGAAGCCAACATCTTTGACCATCAAAGAAGGTCGTCAACTGGTTGAGGTCGTCAATAAAACCGGAGTTGTCCTTCAGCTAGGAACTCAGCAGCGATCCAGTGAGCAGTTCCGAGTAGCTGCCGAATTAGTAAGAAACGGAAGAATTGGGAAGCTTCATACCGTACGGATTGGTCTTCCTGGGGATCCAGCAGGACCGGATGCGCCTGCTATGCCGATTCCTTCCAACTTGAATTTTGACATGTGGCTCGGTTCTACTCCTGAAGTACCTTATACTGAGATTGGGGTTCACCCGCAGAATGACTACAGCAGACCGGGATGGTTAAGGCATGAGAATTACGGTGCAGGAATGATCACAGGCTGGGGCCAACATCACTTTGACTCGGCAGCTTGGGGAATGGATACCGAACTGACCGGTCCAAGATACATTGAGGCAGTAGCTGAATTTCCTCGGGCGGGTCTTTGGAATGTTCACGGCGACTTCATGGTCAAAGCGGAGTATGACAACGGAGTGATGATGTTCACCTCAGGCGGCTATCCAAACGGGATCCGATACGAAGGAACTGAGGGTTGGATTTGGGTTTCCAGAGGGAATTATGTGGCTTCAACTTCTGACCCCGTTGTTGCTGGCAATAGCGCAAAAGCTTTGGATGCTTCTGATCCAAAGATTCTTCAATCTGTCATCGGCGAAAATGAAATTAGACTGACGCGAAGTACCGAACATCACGGTAATTGGCTGGATGCAATTCAGGGAAATGGTGAATTATTATCTCCTGTCGAAATTGGTCACCGGTCTTGCTCAGTTTGTTTGGTAAGCCACATTGCGATGAAACTTGGTCGAAAGTTGGCTTGGGATCCGATCAAAGAGGAATTTATCAATGATGCTGAAGCAAATTCACATTTGAGCAGACCACAGCGCGCGCCATGGGGAACGGACTTTGTAAAAGTTTGAGATTTGAAGTTTGAGATTTGAAATCCGAGATTCCTCGCAACTTTATTTACAATATGATTACTAAAAATCTTTTCATTTGGGCCGTTTTGGCCCTTTTTCTCGTTTCTTGTAGCAAGTCAGAAATGAAAACCGAAACTCCTGAATCAGATTCAAAAGTAAGAATCATGACGCTCGATCCGGGTCATTTTCATGCCGGATTGATTCATAAGTCTATGTATCCCGTGGTCGATTCGACCATCTATATTTTTGCGCCGGAAGACCCGGAATTGAAGGATCACCTGAATCGAATCGCCAGCTACAATAACCGAGAAGAAAATCCCACAGCTTGGAACTTAGATGTTTATACTGGTGCGGATTATCTCCAAAAGATGATTTCCGAAAAGCCGGGAAATGTGATGATGGTAGCTGGAAAAAATGATCAAAAGATCGATTACATCCTCGCAGCAGTCGAAAATGGAATTCACGTCTATGCAGACAAACCTTTGGTGATCAATCCTGAAGGTTTCCAAAAGCTCAAAAAAGCATTTCAAATCGCAGGAGAAAAAGATCTTCTCCTGTATGATATCATGACCGAACGATTTGAAATCACCACGCTACTTCAGCGAGAACTTTCAATGATTTCGGATGTTTTTGGGGAATTGGAAAACGGTACTCCTGAAGATCCAGCGATCACCAAAGAGTCGGTACACCATTTCTTTAAGTATGTGTCAGGAGCTCCTTTGATCCGTCCTGATTGGTTTTTTGATGTGGAAAAAGAAGGGGATGGCATCGTCGATGTGACCACTCATTTGGTGGACTTGATTCAATGGGAAGCTTTTCCTGAGGTGACTTTGGATACGACGGATGTCCAGATGCTTTCAGCAAAAAGATGGGCGACGAAAATGACATTGGAGGAATTTCAGAATGTAACAGGAAAGTCAGCCTTTCCGGATTTTCTCCAAAAATCAATGAATGGAGATGCTCTTGAAGTCTTTTCCAACGGAGAGATGAATTACACACTCAAAGGAAAACATGCCAAAGTTAGTGTGATCTGGAATTTCCAAGCTCCTGAAGGAAGCGCAGACACCCATTACAGCATGATGCGAGGCACCAAAGCAAATCTGATCATTCGTCAGGGAAAAGAGGAAAACTATCGACCCGCTTTGTATGTAGAGTTAATAGGTTCTAACTTGACAAATCTTGAAAAAGCGGTGAAAGAGACGCTTCAAGCGAAATATCCAGGGATTGATTTGCTGAAAATGCCTTCGGGTGAATATCAAGTGATTGTTCCTGATTCTTACCACAATGGACACGAGGCTCATTTTGCACAAGTGACTGAGCGATTTTTGGAATATTACCAAAATGGAAAAATGCCTGCTTGGGAAGTGCCAAATATGATCACGAAATATTACACCACGATTTTAGCAAGAGAGTTTGCCTTAAAATAGCGGTTGTTGGTAAACAGAGTAGGGCTGATTGTGTTATCTTACACTCAGCCCTATTTTTTATGCCCTATTCCAAACTAACATCCGATGATCAAAAACTCACAGTCGCCATCGCAGGTGCAGGCGGGTATATTGGTCGTTGGTTAATCAAAGAATATCGACACAAATTCAATTTTGTCGCTTTAAGCAGGCAAAAAGTCGATCAGAATCCCTACCCTGAAGTGGAGTGGCGACAAGTTGAACTTTATTCCATCACCTCTACAGTCGAAGCCTTGAAAGGAGTGGATGTGGCCATTTATCTGGTTCACTCGATGAATGCCTCCACTCGTTTAAACCAAGGGAGTTTCGAGGATACGGATTTGCTTTTGGCGGATAATTTCAGCCGGGCGTCAGAAATTAATGAAGTCAAGCAAATCATTTATCTGGGCGGATTGCTGCCTGATGAACCAGAGGAAAAGCTGTCCCGACACCTCAAAAGTAGGCTGGAAGTGGAGAAAACCTTGGGTTCGCGAAAAGCAAAATTAACAGCTCTGAGAGCCTCCATTATCGTTGGCCCTGGAGGTTCGAGTTTTGATATGATCAAAAATTTGGTCAGGAGACTTCCCGTGTTGATGTGTCCCAAGTGGACAGAGTCGCTGACTCAACCCATCTCGCTTAAAGATACTTTGACCATTATCGATAGCTGTATTGGGAATCCGAATGCGTATAGCAAGGCCATTGAAATCGGAAATCCGGAGGTCATGTCTTACCGGAATATGCTGGAGCGAACGGCGAAAGCAATGGGAAAAAAACGCTTAGTCTTTTCTGTTCCTGTTTTTTCTCTCGGACTTTCAAAGCTTTGGGTCGGAATATTTGGAGACAGCCCCCCACAGTTGGTGTCTCCGCTTGTAGAAAGTTTGAGGCATACGTTGACGGTATCCCCGGAGCTGGCTTTTAAAGAAAAGATGATTGAATACCAATCCTTTGAAAAAGCCTGTGAAGTGGCTTTGACAGAGACTGATTATCCTAGAATGCCATCTTTTATCCGAACCAAAGGAGTGAAGAATACGGTACGATCGATTCAACGAATGCCGAACAAAAATCGTCATTCCGCTCTTTGGGTCGCAAATCGCTATAACATCTGGCTTCCTACATTTTTTAGATTCCTGATCAATGGGAAAGTTTCTAATACCGGAGATCTTGGTTTCTACTTGCTTTGGAGTCAAAAACCAATGCTTCAACTGACCATGATCCCGGACAGAAGCGATCATGAAAGGCAACTATTTTACATATCTGGGGGTTGGTTAGTTAAACGCTTTGATTATGGGTGGTTGGAGTTTAGGGAAGTCCTCGACAGCCGATACATCATTTCTGCCATTCATGAATTCGTCCCAAGATTACCTTGGTTCGTATATGTAAATACGCAAGCGAAGTTGCACCTTTGGGTAATGAATCGATTCAAAAAGTATTTAGAAAAGAAAGCCTATTAATCGGTTAAGATTTCGCGATTAGCAAAGGAAACCCAATAGAGAATTGACAAATTTAGAGAAGAATGAAAAATTTAATTTTTAAGAACGGAGATACATTGCCTATTCTAGGTTTAGGTACTTGGAAAAGCAAACCGGGGGAAGTTAGACAAGCGGTATACTGGGCAATTGAAGCTGGATATCGTCACATAGATTGTGCAGCGATCTATCAAAATGAGCGGGAAGTGGGGCAAGGAATTGCCGATGCTTTGGCAGATGGCTTGGTGAAAAGAAAAGAGCTTTTTATTACCTCCAAACTTTGGAATGATAGTCATCGGCATGATGACGTGAAGCCTGCTTTGGAAAAAACTCTGAGCGACCTTCGCCTTGACAATTTGGATCTTTATTTGGTTCACTGGCCGATTGCATTCAAGCCCGGGATTGGATTTGCGACCCATCGAGAGGAATATTATACCTATCAGGATGTTCCATTGACCCAGACATGGGAAGCTATGCAGGATGAAAAAGCATCAGGGCTTGTAAAACACATTGGGGTATCCAATTTTAATCAGGCCAAATTGAAAGAGATCCTTTCAATGGGAGGAGAAAGTCCTGAAATGAATCAGGTGGAGATGCATCCATTTTTACCTCAGGAAAATCTGGTGAAATTTTGTTCAGAGAATGGAATTCTGATGACCGCCTATTCCCCTTTGGGTTCGCCGGATTCACGGGCTGAACGACACAAAAATGACCCCAAATTGCTGGAAAATTCTGTGGTTGCAGAAATCGCTCAAAAACACAGAGTCAGTGTGGGTCAGGTGTTGATTGCTTGGTCAATTGCCAGAGATATCGCAGTAATCCCAAAGTCCGTGAATCAAGCACGTATCGTTGAAAATTTCAAGTCGGCTGAGCTTCAATTAGAACCTTCTGATTTGGATGCACTTGGCAAAATAAATGTTTCGCATCGGTATGTCGATGGCAGCATATTCACAAGCAAGCAGAGTCCATATAAGTTGACGGATCTTTGGGATCAATAAAAAAGAGACAATCTCAAAAGGTTGTGTCACCCTGAGCACCTGACCGAGGAGAGTCAGGAAGTACGAGGACCCTACGACTCCGCTCAGGGTGACCCAGCTTAGCCCTAAATCCATAACCCTCATTTCCCTTTTTTAAATCATGGACTTTTCTTGCTCAATGTGATAAAAATATCCATGAGACAACCACTTTGATTTATTCTTCTACTTCCAGCTTTTCAAGGATTTCTGCGAGTAAATCCATGTCTTTGAGGCCGGGTTTGATTTCATCACTGCCACTGAGCGAAATCCCATAAATGCCAACTTCTTTTACCAAGGATTGAACATTTTCAATAGTAATTCCAGTACCCAAGATGACTTTGCAGCTTTCGGTAAGTTTTCTAATTACTTCGAAATCTTCTGCGGATACTATATCATCATCCGATATTACATGAAAAATAATCCCTGATTGACTAAGGGTTTTGGCTACATCAGGTTCGATATGCCTCACTTCCTCCAAGTTCATTTTATAGATCAAAGAATACCCTTTCCCCTCGAGTGTTTTGAGCATATCAATGCGGTCGTATTCAATCCATTTTATAGTGGGATAGCTTTCGAGGATTTCAAGAATATCCGGATTGCGATCATGCGTGAATTCTCCTACAAATTCGACACCCGAGACCCATCCACTGATATCTTTAAAAAGCTCCGGGCTGACATATTTGTCTGCTGTTCGTTCTAGCCTGAAACCCAATAAATTGACATACATGCCTGCACCATATCTTGCATCGGTGAGGTTTGTTACACTGTTTATCTTTACAAAAGTACTTAGTGCCATAGGTGATTTGAGTGAACTGCGAAGGTAAGCAAGGCATTTTTACCAGAAAAGTAAATGAGCTGCTTCTAAAAAATCCTGCATTTTTCTTTCTAGCCAGAAAATGAATGTATTTTTAATTTCAAAATCAAGCTATGATAAAACGATTACCCATTTGGCTTCTGTTGTTTATAATGCTTTTTGCAGCTTGTGACGAGAAAAAAGAACAACCAAACCTGGATTTAGAGCAGGATTATCAACCTTTGAAAATCGGGGATTTTTGGATTTATGAAGTGGATGAGACCCTTTATTTTGGTGAAAATGATTCAGAGTCTGAGCAATTTTTCTATCGGGACAGAGTAAGGACTTCTTATTTGAATGCCGAAAATCAGTATACTTTTATTGTGGAAAGATCTAAATCCTACGATCGACAAAATTGGGTTTTTGAATTGGAATACACGATGATTCATCGAGATAGACTGTTATTGAGAACTATCAATAATAAACCCGTATCTGTTTTGGTTTTCCCGCCAGAAATAGGACGAGTTTGGAATGGAAAAGCTTATCAAGCCGAGGGCAATGATGAGTTTGAAATTGAACAGGTAGGCCAATCAACTGTTGCAGGTTTTGAAAGTGTCCCAGCTATACGAGTCAAGCAGGGAGACTTGGATGATCAGATTACGATTCGGGATATTCGGTATGAGATTTTTGGCAAGGGAGTTGGGCTTTTAGAAAAATACGATGAAGTCATAACTTATTGCTCTAGAAATGATTGTTTAGGGCAGAAGTTGATTGATAGTGGAAGCAAGACTCATTTGATATTGGTGGAATATGGATCAAATTAAGGTTGGTGTTGGACTGTTGGGTTTTATGCTTTTTGGGTTTGTTGCTCAAGCCCAAGACCGATATGCAGTTTATTTCAAATACAAACCCCAAACTGAGCTTTCCCTTCAAAAACCACAGGATTTTTTAACTCAAAAAGCACTTCAGAGAAGAAACAGAGAAGGATTGCAGGCGGATAGTCTGGATTTACCTGTAGCAGACAAATACCTAGATGTAGTTGCGAAAAATGCTGATTATGTTCTCTATGCCAGTAAATGGATGAATGCTGCTGTCTTGGTTACTGATGGAGCTCGTGCAGCTGAAATGGAAACATTGCCATTTGTAGACAGAGTCGAATTAGTTGCTAAAAATTATCTAGAAAATCCAAATGCTCGAATTACGAAGAGGAATTTTGACAAAGCTGACTTAGAAACCAAAGATATCAATCCCAAGCTTAATACCCGAGAACTTGGGATTGCCAATAATACGTATGATTTTCAAAATCAGCTTATTGGAATTGACAAAATGCATGAGGAGGGTTTCACCGGAAAAGGAGTGATTGTAGCAGTTTTTGATGCTGGTTTTCCAGGGACCAATACTGCTTCTCCATTTGCCCACTTATTTACCAATAATCAAATCATAGGTCAGCGTGATTTTGTAAGACCGTGGAATGCTGAAGTTTTCATGGACAATCAACACGGTACCAATGTACTTTCTCTGATAGCCGCCAATGAACCAGCTAAGCTAGTTTCTGGAGCTTATGATTCAGATTACATCTTGATAATCACAGAAGAGGTAGCCACTGAATACAGGGTGGAGGAATTCAACTGGGTGCGTGGAGCTGAATATGCCGATAGCCTGGGGGTGGACATTATCAATAGTTCAGTGGGGTATTGGGATTTTGATGACCCTGCAATGAATTATACAATAGAAGATTTGGATGGAAATACCGCTGTAATAACAAAAGGAGCCACCATAGCTGCTCAGAAAGGGATTTTGGTCGTGAATAGTGTCGGAAATTATGGAGGTAGGGGAGTGTCAAGTCTTGTTGTACCGGCCGATGCTAACGGGATTTTATCAATTGGTTCTGTGAATAATGATTTGAGTAGATCTGGTTTCAGTTCACAGGGTCCAACTGGAGATGGAAGGCTAAAGCCTGAATTAGTAGCTTTTGGAGGTTCACCGATTTTGATTCGATCCAATGGAACTCCTGGGTCGTCTAGCGGTACCTCTTTTTCAGCACCTCAGATTACAGCATTGGCTGCCGGACTTTGGGAAGCCAAACCGGAATGGACAAAAGATGAAATGATCGAAAATTTGCTTCGCAGCGCTACTCAATTTGATACCCCGGATAACTTGCTGGGGTATGGGGTTCCAAACTTTTTTGACGCTTTGTATGGCGAAATCCTCTCTATGCAAGAAGAAGAAATCATAGAATGGAAAGTCTATCCAAATCCATTGGTAACTGATGAGCTATCTATTCACTTTGGAGCTGGTCTAAGCAGTACATTTGAGTTGATTGATTTGACTGGACGAATTTTGATTCAGAGTGACTTGACGAGAATCACCACCAAGTCGCCATATCGCATTCAACTTGATGGAATCAAGCCAGGATTATATTTAATTCAAATGCGAGATGGTGCTTACCTCAAACAAACCAAGTTATTCCGTCAATAACGGATTTAGATTCTATCAAAAAAACTCAAATATTTAAATAGCTAAAAACCACTTATGCCACCTTTGATTTCTCCTTCCATTCTTGCAGCTGATTTTGCCAATCTTCAAAAGGAGGTGGAAATGTTGAACACTTCTCAAGCAGATTATATCCATGTGGACATCATGGATGGAGTTTTTGTGCCAAATATTTCTTTTGGAATTCCAGTGACAGAGGCAATTCACAGGCATGCAAAAAAGCCCCTTGATGTTCACTTGATGATCGTAAACCCGGATAATTACTTGGAAGCTTTTCGCAAAGCGGGAGCTGAAATTATATCCGTGCATTATGAAGTATGTTCACATTTACATCGGACTATTCAGGCAATTCATGCATTAGGAGCAAAAGCAGGTGTGGCCATCAATCCACATACATCAGTCGGGCTGTTAGAAGAAATTATTGGTGATATTGACCTTGTATGCCTGATGTCAGTCAATCCAGGGTTTGGAGGTCAAAAATTCATTGAAAACACTTATTCCAAGGTGTCAAGACTCAAGGATTTGATTTTGCAAAAAGGTTCTTCTGCACAAATTGAAATCGATGGAGGAGTAAATCTTGAAAATGCTCCAAAATTGCTTAATGCTGGTGCTGATATTTTGGTTGCAGGTAGTTTTGTGTTCAGTGCTTCGGATCCTTTGCAAACAATTGCCAAGTTGAAGGATATACAAGACTAATTATTTAGCTGTTTACCGTTCATCATAAAATATCTTAAAAGAGACTTTAAAATGTTGCATCCTTAGCTTTGGGACCATTTATTGCGAGTTGTTCTTAATAAAACCACAATGATTATGAAAAAGACTTGGATGTTTTTGCTCCTTTTTGGAGGAATAAGTTTAGCTGGATTCGCTCAAGAAGAAGCTGTTACAGATGAAGAATTGAAGAAATTTGCGACAGTAGAAGTAATGACTTCTGAGTTTGTAGAGAAAAAAACCGAGGAATTAAAGAATATGATTCTTAATAACGAGGTGATAGATGGCGGTGCTAGATATAATGAGATCAAAGCTGCTTGGGGTGATGCTGCCAAGGAGGCAGAAATTGAGTTGACTGATGAAGAAAGAGCTGCCTATAATGCTATCAAAGATTTCCAGGATTCACTTCAAGAATCTGTTGTAGAATATAAAACTGAACTGATCAAAGATGATGAGGTGCTGGGAGTTTCTACTTACAATAAAGTGAATGGAGCCATCAAGGAAGATCCGGCATTGAAAGAAAAACTGGATCAAATGGTTGAAGAAATGAAAGTAAAAAAAGACGGTACCGTCGAAAAATAAATTAATTCGCTGATTGGCAAAAGATTTGAAGAAGCTTCTAAAATAGAGGCTTCTTTTTTTATTTTACACCAACTGATCCAGTTTATCGTTATTCAAGCATGACCAACCGAAAATCTTATTTGCTCGTTTTCGTTTTTTTAATTTTTCAATCCCCTACTTGGGCACAGGATGAAGATATTTTTGGCATAAGTAGTAAGGCCAAAAATCCCAAAAGCAATTCCGGCATTGGTAATGCTTTTCGCAATTTCGTCGAATTATTTTCCCTAGAGGTTTCCACCGGAGCAGCTTACCATCAAATAGGTACGAATTTCTATTCTGAAAATCCATCATTTTATCCTATTACTCAATATCAAAATCTGGAAAGTTCAGATTTTACGCTTCAGGATACACTTTCCCTTTCTAGCAACGAATGGGCATTACCTATTGTGAATGCAGGGGTAAGAATCAACCTTTTTAACTTATTGACAATAGGAGGTGGATTTGGAAGAGAGTGGGGAAACTTGGCACCTATGAGAGGAAATGACCACGAGTTTGCCTTCGAAGGGGCGTCTTACCAGATTAGCAAAACCTACGGAACAGTTGGGCTAGTATTATATGATGCAAAACGTCGTCAGGGTTTTCTGAAATGGCAGTATAGAAGATACAGCTCCAACAATATCTACATGCAATCAGAGCTCAGGCAACGGGCTAGACAAAACTATCCTTGGAGATTTCTTTTGGAAGGGGAATTTGGGAAAATGAAATTGAAAAATGCAGTTGACGAATCGCTTTTAGTTGGAGGCACTCCATATGTTCCTAGATTAGCCGTGTCAGCGGATCCCTATTTTGGAGTTTCGATGCGTGTGGAATATGATTTTTCGGAATACGCGAAGTTCTTTTTAAAAGGAGGGGCTGAGTTTAGGGAATTTACTTACGCTGCAGCCGATTTTTCTGAATTTCAAAACATAAATCAGGATGTATATGGCCTTCAGGCAGGTCTAGCTATAAAAATTCCCGGTACTAAAAAATGTAAAATCCAAGGCTGCGGGGTGGTAATGAAGCACTTGCACAATGGAGTAGAGTATCGAGGTAGTTCTATTTTTAGTATGCAAAACAGAAAAGTCGGACAATGGTATTGAGCCAAAGCATCTGCTAATAAGGTTTGACTCGGGGCTTTCGAAACCTTTCCTTTTTTACTATCTTGCGAGCTTAATCGACCCCCCGAATTAGCATTATATGGCTCAAGGAGAAAACGAGAACATTATCCCAATTAATATTGAAGAAGAAATGCGTGGTGCCTACATCGATTACTCGATGTCGGTCATTGTTTCCAGAGCACTTCCAGATGTCCGAGACGGACTAAAACCAGTTCACAGACGTATCCTTTATGGAATGCAGGAACTGGGAGTATTACACAACAAACCTCATAAAAAGTCTGCCAGAATTGTTGGTGAAGTGTTGGGTAAATACCACCCACACGGTGACTCCGCAGTTTATGAAACAATGGTTCGAATGGCCCAAGATTGGTCTCTTCGCTACACCATGGTGGACGGACAGGGTAACTTTGGTTCCATTGACGGAGATAATCCTGCAGCAATGCGATATACCGAAGCGCGACTGAAGCGTATTGCTGAAGAATTGCTGGTTGATATCAATAAGGAAACCGTTGATTTCCAGTTCAACTTCGATGATTCCCTAAAAGAACCAACCGTCCTTCCTGCTAAAGTTCCTGCATTGCTTCTGAATGGAGCATCCGGTATTGCGGTAGGTATGGCAACTAACATGGCACCGCACAATTTAGGGGAAGTCATTGACGGGATCGTCGCCTATATCGAAAACAAGGATATTACCATTGCTGAATTGATGAAATTCATTATTGCTCCAGATTTCCCAACTGGCGGCATCATCTATGGTTACAATGGTGTGAAGGCTGCTTTTGAAACCGGTAGAGGGCGAATTGTAGTTCGTGGTAAAGCCAATATTGAGATCAAAGATGGAGGCAATCGAGAAATGATTGTCATCACCGAGATTCCATACATGGTCAATAAGGCAAACATGGTAGAGAAAACCGCTGCCTTAATTAATGAAAAGAAAATTGACGGGATTTCTGCAATTCGTGACGAATCTGATCGATCTGGGATGCGGGTCGTCTATGAATTGAAGCGGGATGCAATTTCCAGTGTGGTCTTGAACAACCTTTACAAGCACACAGCACTTCAGACTTCCTTCTCAGTCAATAATGTAGCCTTGGTTAAAGGCCGACCTTACACACTCAATCTTAAAGATCTTATCGTTCATTATGTCGCTCACAGACATGAGGTGGTCGTCAGAAGAACCGAGTATGAATTAAGGGAAGCGGAAAAAAGAGCACACATTCTTCAAGGATATTTGATCGCTTTAGATCATTTGGATGAGGTGATCACCTTAATTAGAAGTTCTAAGGATCCGGAATCAGCTAGAAATGGCTTGATGGAGCGATTTGAACTCAGTGAAATCCAAGCTCGGGCAATTCTCGACATGAGATTGCAGCGTCTTACCGGCATGGAGCGGGATAAGATAATCCAGGAGTACAAAGAGATCATGGCCTTAATTGATGAGTTGAAAGAAATTCTTGCCAATGAGGACAAACGAATGGAGATCATCAAGACTGAACTTCAAGAAGTAAGGGACAGATATGCTGATGACCGTCGCACGGAGATCGAGCACAATGCGGAAGATTTCAGTTATGAAGATATGATTCCTAATGAGGAGGTAGTCATTACTGTTTCTCATCAAGGATATGTGAAGCGAACAGCATTGACAGAATATCGAACTCAAGGTAGAGGTGGAGTAGGTTCCAAAGGTGTCAGTACCAAAGAAGATGATTTTACAGAATATCTGTTTACCGCATCTACTCATAACTATTTGTTGATTTTCACCGATAAGGGAAAACTGTTCTGGCTTAAAACCTACGCCATTCCTGAAGGATCTAAGACTTCCAAGGGTCGTCCGATCCAAAACTTGATCAATATTGAATCTGATGATAAAATCAGATCAATCATTCAAGTCGAAAGTTTGGCAGATCAGGATTACCTGAATAATCACTTCCTGGTGATGATCACTAAAAAAGGAATTATTAAGAAAACAACGCTAGAACAATACAGTCGTCCTCGGACAAATGGTATCATCGCCTTGAATATCAGAGAGGATGATCAATTGGTAAATGTCAACATGACTAATGGTAGACAGCACATTGTGATTGCAGCCAAATCTGGTAGAGCGATTCACTTTCCGGAATCTGCTGTTAGACCAATGGGAAGGACGGCTACTGGCGTAAAGGCGATAACGTTAAATCAAGATAAAGATTATGTCATTGGCATGGTTTGTGCCTCTG
>CAYTXN010000037.1:0-15486 GCA_964441195.1 uncultured Limnohabitans sp. | reverse complement strand
GGTTGGCGACAGGAGTGATTGCTCCAGTTCGGCCGACTTGGTAAGTGATGGATAGAAGTTCAGTTTCAGCGCTTTCTGCTTTGTATTTGTAAGCAATCGCCCAGCGCGGGATTTTGGCTGTGAAGCCGAGTTCTTCCCGCTGATCGTAATCATTGATTTTCAAAACGATTCCATCAGTATCTAAAGGGAGAGAAAAACGTTGTTCACGCCAGACTTCGATATAGTCCAAAACTTCATCGATGGTTGCGGCTTTTTTGTAAGTAGGGGAGACGTTGAATCCCCAGCTTTCGATCAAATGAATGGCTTCACCATGTGTTGTGACTCCGATTTCATCGCCCAAAAGCTGATAAAAATAGCAGTTCAGGCGCCGCTTGGCCACGACCGAACTGTCTTGCATTTTCAGAGTGCCCGAAGCTGCATTTCGGGGGTTGGCCAGAAGCTGATCTCCTGTGGCTTCTTTTTCGGCGTTGATTTTCAGGAATTCTTTCAGCGGAAGGAAGATTTCTCCCCGCACTTCAAATCGATCAGGAATGCTTTCTCCAAGAACAGTCAAAGGAATATTTCTGATCGTGCGAACATTGGCGGTGACATCATCGCCTTTGGTTCCGTCGCCTCTGGTCACTGCACGAACCAGTTTGCCATTTTCATACACCAAACTGATTGCCACACCGTCGAATTTCATTTCGCAGAAATATTCGTAATTGGTATGTCCGAGGCCTTTTGCTACTCGCTCATCAAAGGCAATCAACTCCTCCTTTGAATAAGTATTTCCCAAAGAAAGCATTCGCGTTCCATGGTCCACGGTCTTGAATTCCTTGGTGATGGTACCACCCACTCGCTGACTTGGACTGTCAGGTAGCAACAAATCCGGAAACTCCCTCTCCAACTTCACCAATTCCTCCAACAGCTGATCGAATGCAAAGTCAGAAATTTCAATTCGGCTTTCCTGATAGTAAAGCTGATTGTGGTGATTGATTTCTTTGCTGAGTTGGGCGATACGAGCAGCGGCTTCTGAGTGGGTCATGAGTTAAAAATTAGAAATTGTAAAAATAGAAGGATTGGGGGAGAATGGAAGATTTGAAAATTGGAAGATTTAAAAATTATGAAGTAGGTAGCCATACCTTCCAAATTAAAAACTCAAAGTTTCCGGAAGGTGTTATCGTGACTTGGACATTCTTTCTATTGACACAACCTATTTTTTCTATTTTTGCAATCTGACTTTTCTCTCTAATGCCACACCCCTTAGATAATCCCATCTGGAATTCACTAAATAGCGGAAGCGCGATGTTTTCCCACGGTGATGATAATTGCAGATTTATTCATCCAGAGATGGGATTCTTCGCAGGTTTACCAAGCTATGAATCGGAAGGTATTCAGCGACTTTATTCGGCATGTGCTCCAGGTCAGCGGGTCATTTTATTTACTCCAGGACATATTCAATTAAGTGAAAATTGGCTTGTCTTGAATGATCACGAACTTCTTCAGATGGTTTGCGAGTCTGATTCCAAAGCTGAAAGCAGTCCAATTCCTATAGCTGAACTAGGAGAAAAGGATATTCCAGCCATGCTGGATTTGACAGAATTAACCAAGCCTGGCCCATTCCTTTCTAGGACCATAGATTTCGGAGGGTATTTTGGTGTTTTTGAGGGTGAAAGACTGATTTCAATGGCAGGAAAGCGCCTTATTCCTGATCCATTTGTAGAAATAAGTGCAGTATGTACTCATCCAGATTTTTTAGGAAAAGGCTTGTCAGCCAAAGTAATCCAACGAGTAATTGAAGAAATTCAAGCTGAAGGAAAAACTCCCTTTCTTCACGTATATCCAGAGAATACGCCAGCAATTAAAGTGTATTCAAAAATGGGTTTTAAGCCCAGAGCAATGCTAAGAGTATATTTGTTGGAGAAAATTTCTTAATCCTGACTTTTTGTAATTGCTTAAGAAATAGTTAAAAACTAGAAAAAAACAATCAAGACAGAATTTTTAATTTAGTAGTGTAAGTAAAATATAGGGACTTAGTTAACTTATTTTTGTAAGACATATTTCGAACATGAGTAAAAAGACCTCAACAGAAGGAAAAATTCTAGATTCCTCCTATCGTTTATTTTTGGAAAAAGGCTATCGCCACACGACGATGGATGATATCGCCCAAGATTTGGGGATGAGCAAAAAGACCCTTTATAAATATTATCAAGGGAAGCTAGAATTGCTATCTGCGTCTTTCGAAGTGCTTAAAACAAAGATGACAGCCAAAGTAGAGGCGATTTTGGAAAATCGGTATATCTCTTTTCCGCTTAAACTCAAGTCTACACTTACTGTAATTGCCACACATTTGGCACCTATTAATCCTGAACTTTTTGAAGATCTGCGCGATCATTCCCCAGAAATCTGGGAGGAACTCACGACTTACATCAATGAGTCCGCCTACTTACGCTTTGCGAAGCTGATCGAACAGGGTGTGGCACAAGGGCTGGTTAATCCTAGACTTAATGTCAGCTTGGTCGTCATGCTTTATGCAGCAGCTGTTCAGTCACTTTTGGATCCGAAGTTTTCAAGTCAATTTCCAGGTGCACTTCAGAAAGGGATGAAAATTCCACCTTCTGAGATTTACGATCAGGCCATCAGTATTATTTACAATGGGATTCTGACGGATGAAGCCCGAAATGAATTTCAAAACGCCTAATCTTGCCTTCGTGTGATTTCCCTATCTTTGGCCTCGATTTTAGGAATGAACATGAACTTTTCTATCCAAAAAAAGTCTTGATTGAGGCAGAGAAGGAATTAATTTAATCTCGATTTTCTTCGAACCTCCGACTTCGGTCTCCCATCCATATTACCCATGAACAACAAGAATTTCAAACGCTACACCGTCACTTCAGCACTTCCCTACGCAAATGGACCACTTCATATTGGTCACCTAGCGGGATGCTATGTGCCTTCCGATATTTATGTCCGTTACCTCAGATCTCAAGGACGTGAGGTCGCTTATATCTGTGGGTCAGACGAGCATGGCGTTGCGATTACCATTAAAGCAGCCAAAGAAGGTAAGACTCCACAGCAAGTTGTGGATCAATATCATGAGATGATGAAGCAGAGTTTTGTAGAGTTTGGGATCAGTTTTGATCATTATTCCAGGACTTCAGCCAAAATCCACCACGAGACTGCTCAGGGATTTTTCAAGGATTTGTATGACAAAGGAGAATTTCTGGAGCAGACGACCGAGCAATATTATGACGAGGAGGCTGGGAAATTTCTAGCAGATCGCTATATCGAGGGCACATGTCCTAAATGTGGCAATGAGCATGCTTATGGAGATCAGTGCGAAAAATGCGGTTCTTCCTTGAGTCCCACAGAACTCATCAATCCAAAATCTAAACTGAGTGGCAGAACTCCGGTTTTGAAAGAAACTAAGCATTGGTTCCTCGATTTAGCTCGTTATCAACCTTTTTTGAAAAAATGGATTCTCGAGGATCACGCGGATGATTGGAAAAACAACGTCTTGGGACAATGTCGCTCTTGGCTGGAAGCCGGTGACGGACTTCAAGCTCGCTCCATGACTCGAGATTTGGATTGGGGAATCAAAGTGCCGGTGGAAGGTGCCGATGGTAAAGTCCTTTACGTCTGGTTTGATGCACCGATCGGATATGTTTCTTCTACCAAAGAATGGGCTGCCGAAAAAGGTATCGATTGGGAGCCCTACTGGAAAGATCAGGAGACCAAGTTGGTGCACTTCATCGGCAAGGATAACATCGTATTCCATTGCATTATTTTCCCGGCGATTCTCAAGACTCACGGTGGTTATATACTTCCGGAGAATGTTCCGGCCAATGAGTTTTTGAATTTAGAAGGAGACAAAATTTCCACTTCAAGAAATTGGGCTGTTTGGCTTCATGAATATCTGGAGGAATTTCCGGGAAAACAGGATGTGCTCCGATATGTCCTGACAGCCAATGCACCAGAAACGAAAGACAACGATTTTACCTGGAAGGATTTTCAGGGAAGAAATAACTCCGAGCTGGTGGCTGTCTACGGTAACTTTGTGAATCGTGCGGTGGTCTTGACTCAGAAGTTTTATCAGGGAGCAATACCTACAAGAGGGGAACTGACCGGCTATGACAAAGAAGTGTTGACTGCTTTGGAAGAATTCCCGGAGAAAATCGCTGCATCGATTGAGCGGTACAGATTCAGAGAGGCACTTTCCTTTGTAATGGATTTTGCCCGATTGGGAAATAAATACCTGGCAGATACCGAGCCTTGGAAGGAAGTCAAAACCAATCCAGAGCGAACCAAAACGATTTTGAATATTGCTTTGAATATCGCTGCGAACCTGGCGATTGTTTCAGAGCCATTTTTGCCATTTACAGCATCCAAACTCTTTGAAATGTTTGGTATGGATCAGATTTCTTGGTCTCAGGCTGGTAATGGAAAACTACTTTCCGAAGGAAAAACACTAGGACAAATGGGTTTGCTCTTTGAGAAAATCGAGGATGAAATCGTAGAAAAACAAGTTCAAAAACTACTTGACTCAAAAAAGATGAATGAAGCTGCCAATGCACCTGTTGCGCCAATGAAAGAACTGATCACTTACGATGACTTTGCCAAGCTTGATATGCGGGTAGTCACTGTCCTGGAAGCCGAGCGTATGCCAAAATCAAAAAAACTCCTCAAACTTAAAGTAGACATTGGAATAGGTCATCGGACGGTATTGAGTGGTGTTTCAGAGCATTTCGAACCGGAATTCCTGGTGGGAAAGCAAGTCACCATGCTAATCAACTTGGCTCCTCGGAAGATGATGGGCATCGACTCCGAAGGAATGATCCTGATGGCAGAAGACAAAGACGGAAAGTTGAAGCTTCTGATGCCGCATGAGGTCACTACGAGTGGATCAACGATTTCGTAGCTTATGTCATGTTGAGCAGCTTGCCCACCGTGGCGAGGAGTCGAAGCATAGACCATTATTTGAGTATCTAGATATTAGACACAAGTATCAAGAAGTAGAAGAATAAGCAAGAAACAAGAAGCAAGAATTTAGAAACCTGTCAGCGTGGAAACGTCTGAAAGGTTTTTTGTTTTATGGCCTTCTTAGAAAAAATTAAATTTTAGTAATGGTAACCAGAGGTTTAATTCAAGGTAATTTAAAAGCATTTGATTTACAAAAACACGAATTTCAATCCTATTTCTTGAAATAGTGCTTTTTAAATCAATATGCAATTGAGTAACTTTTGAAAGATTCAAGCTTATCACCTTTTAATCACCTTGGATCGCACCTAAAATGACCTCTGATTCCTTACGGAAAACAGTATTTGTACTGTTGCTTGTGTTTTTTGTCAGTGGGGGAATCTTATATTTCTATGGCATAATTGGAGACCGCCAAAGCCAAAAAGAAGTCCGGTTTTACCACGAAAAGACCAAATTGGCCAATAGCCTGGATCTTTCTCTTCTTCAATTATTTACTTCTAAGGGAGAAGCTTTAGTAACAACTGATTTTTTGCAGCCCTCAGATAGCTTATTCTCAGTACTCAGTGAAGGCCTTGAAAAAAGCAAACCGATTTCAGAAGCATTACTTGAGGCAACTGTTGAATATAAATCCATCGTAAATGACACCTTAATTATAAGTGGAGATTCGCGAGTCCCAGAGGCACCTTATGCTGTTTTAACCTCCATTAGAAAGTTTTTGCAGCTCGTCGAATCAAGAAAAGAAGCCTCACAAGAGGCATCTCAACGATTTTTAAGACTAATGTTTTTAGGAGGATTGGTCATGGTTTTAGTTTCCATAGCGATCTTTATTTTCAGTGTACTTTTCTATCGCAGAAATCTCAAAGCTTCAAGAGAAAATCTAGACCTAAGTTCTAAAAACGCAGTCTTTTCCAAAGATTTCCTTGAATTCAGTCATGCCTTCGATTCTGCCGCTATTGGTATGGCTTTAGTCAATGAGCAGGGTCGCTGGATCAAAGTGAACCGAAGCCTCTGTCGAATGCTCGGCTATTCAGGAGAAGAATTGATGAAACTTACGTTTCAGGAAATCACCCATCCGGAGGATTTATTTACTGATTTGGAACTTGCCAAAAAGCTTCAAAATAAAGAAATCGATCATTACACCCTTGAGAAGCGGTACCTGACTAAAACTGGAGATGTTCTCTGGATAAATCTCACCGGCACTGCAGTTTGGGATGAAAGTGGTGCTTTGGCCTACTTTATTGCCCAGATAGAAAATATTACCCCAAGGAAGAAAATTTTTCAAGATCTGGAAAACCAGCGTGATCGACTTTCTCATGTGATCGAAGGAACCCACTTGGGTACTTGGGAATGGAATGTACAAACGGGTGAAACAATTTTTAATGAGACATGGGCGGAAATTATTGGATATAGTTTGAAGGAACTCCAACCTGTTTCCATTCATACTTGGTTTGAATTGGCTCACCCTGAAGATTTAGAAAAAAGCAATCAAATCCTTCAAAAATGTTTCCTTGGGGAAGTAGAATTTTACGAATGTGAGTGTCGCATGCAGCATAAGCAAGGGCGCTGGGTTTGGGTCTTAACGAGGGGTAAGGTGCTTACTTGGACCGCTGAAGGAAAGCCTGAAAAAATGTTTGGTACTCACCTCGATATCTCCAATTCTAAGATTCTGGAAAAGGAGCTTTTTCAGCAGAAGGCCTTTATCGATGCGATGCTGGACACCTTGGATGTAGGTGTAGTCGTCTGTGATGAAAAAGGTGAATTGGCCCTGTTAAATAAAACCGCACTAGATTTCAACGGAATTGCATCCAAGAAAGTCCCGCAATCTGAATGGTCCAGTTATTACCAATTACTCCATGAGGATGGAAAGACCCTGCTTGCTAGAGAGGATGTGCCACTTTATCGTGCTTGGAAAGGTGAACTAGTGGAAAACACGGTCTTTTGCATCAAGCATCTTTCTGGAAAAATCCTTTACATCAGTGCATCGGGATCTCAGATTCGTGATACAAACGGAAAAGTCTTGGGGGCTGTGGTTGCCATGAAGGATATCACCGCTAGCAGAGAAATCGCTTTACAAATTGAGCAAAGCGAAAGGAAATTCAGGGGTATATTTAATTCAACTTTCCAGTTTATTGGTTTTTTGGATCCGGAGGGTACTTTATTGGAGGCCAACGAAACTGCATTGAATTTTGCAGGATTAAGTGCTGAAGACGTGGTGGGAAAAAAATTCTGGGATTGCTATTGGTGGCAGATCTCCGTAGAAACTCAAGAGAAGCTCCGCTTAGGAATAGAAAAAGCCGCCCAGGGAGAATTCGTGCAATATGAAGTAGCAGTATGGGATAAGAATCAAGATCCGGTTACAATTCTTTTTAACCTCAAACCACTTTTTGACGCTGATGGAAAAGTAGTTGCAATTATACCGGAAGGTCGACTTATTCAGGATATCGTGGATGCGCGAAAAGCCCTGGTGGAAAAAAATCTCGAATTAGAAAGATTTGCTGCAGTCGCTTCCCACGATATGAAGGAACCACTGAGGATGGTGATCTCTTTTTTGCAGCTATTGGAGAAAAAGTATAAGGGAATTTTGGACGAAAAGGCGAATCAATACATTCGCTTTGCTGTAGATGCTAGTCAGCGTTTGAATACCTTAATCACTGATTTGTTGGAGTTTAGTACGATAGGAAATGAAGGCACTAAGGAAGAAAAGATCAACTTGCAGGAAGTCCTTCAGGACCAAGAACGTTTCTTTAATTCACTTTTGGAGGAATCCGGAGGGTCCCTGAAAATCGGGAAATTGCCTATGATAATCGGGAAGAAAATTCCTATCAACTTATTATTTCGAAACCTAATTGGCAACTCCATTAAATACCGAAAACAAGGAGTGCCTCCTGAGATCAAAATAGAAGGAACTGAAAATCAAGAGTTTTGGGAATTTACCATCTCTGATAATGGAATTGGATTCGACTCCAAGGCCGGAGGAGAAATTTTCGAGATGTTTAAACGATTGCATACAAAAGAAGAATACTCGGGTACTGGATTGGGTTTAGCTATTTGCAAAAAAATAGTAGAACAGCATGGTGGTGAAATCTGGGCCGAATCAATACCCGGGATTGGAAGTACATTTCATTTTACACTGGGTAAATTCCAGTAATCCTTGCTCCAATATTTCAGGTTAACTTCAAACATCTTTCTAATAAATCCATATACTTTTTTTAAATTCTAGTTCTTCAGGAACCATTTTCGCTTTGGATTTCTTAACTTCTTACCTTCTGCTTCTCTTCGCAGAGGCACTCCACCCTAATCTTTTTTATGCAAATCAACGCCGAAAATATTCTTTTAATAGGCTCATTACTTTTGATCCTAAGCATTATAGCCAGCAAAACGGCAGGTAAAGCAGGGATTCCTGTGTTATTGCTCTTCCTGGGTGTAGGTATGCTTGCAGGTTCAGATGGCATAGGTAAAATTACCTTTGATGACCCTGGAGCTGCACAGTTTTTGGGGATTTTGGCTTTGACTTACATTCTTTTTTCCGGTGGTCTGGATACAAAATGGCAGACTATCAAGCCTGTCCTCAAACCTGGTTTATTACTATCCACAGTAGGAGTACTGCTTACAGCTGTATCAGTAGGTCTTTTTGCGAGCTGGTTTGCGGATTTAAGCTGGAAGGAGGGGCTCTTGCTCGGCGCAATCGTGTCGTCCACAGACGCTGCAGCAGTATTTTCAATTTTGCGGAGTAAAAGTATCGGGCTAAAGGGAAATCTTCGACCGCTTCTGGAATTTGAATCGGGAAGTAATGATCCTATGGCATTTTTCCTCACTATCGGCATGACCTCTTGGCTAAGTGTGGAAGGCTTTAGTCCGGTGGATTTGGTCCCGATGTTTTTCAAGCAGATGATTTTCGGCGCGGCTGCGGGGTTTCTATTGGGCAAGGGAATCGTTTTTCTTATCAATAAAATTAATCTGGAATACGAGGGTTTGTATCCAGTTTTGATGCTTGGCTTGGTTGTACTCGTGTATAC
The DNA here is from genome assembly GCA_964441195.1 of uncultured Limnohabitans sp. Classification (GTDB taxonomy): domain Bacteria; phylum Bacteroidota; class Bacteroidia; order Cytophagales; family Cyclobacteriaceae; genus Algoriphagus. The sequence continues at coordinate 6,514 of CAYTXN010000037.1, read as the reverse complement.
TGTAACTGATTTGATTGGGGGCAATGGATTTTTGGCAGTTTACCTGTCAGCTATCACGATGAACCAAAGCCGTATGCTTCACCATAAAAGTTTGGTGCGATTTTTTGATGGGATTGCTTGGTTGATGCAGATCATCATGTTTATTGCACTTGGACTACTGGTTTATCCTACCCAAGTGTGGCCGGTGGTCGGTTTAGGTTTTGTGATTGCGATGTTTTTGATTTTGGTGGCTAGACCTCTAGGAGTTTGGGCTTCGATGTCTTTTTTCAATTTCACTAATCGAAAAAAAGCGTTCGTCAGTTGGGTAGGATTGCGGGGTGCAGTTCCGATTGTTTTTGCCACTTTCCCATTAATAGCAGGAGTTGAAAAGAGTAATTTGATATTCAACATTGTATTTTTCATCGTGATTACTTCTGTGGCATTGCAGGCTACTACCTTAGCCAAAGTGGCCGAATGGCTTCATTTGGCCGTGCCAGCGGGATTGAAGCGAAGAAGTTTGTTAGATATTGAACTGTCTGAGGATTTCAAAAACGCCCTTGTGGAAGTCAATCTTCCGGAAAATTCACGGATTGATGGGAAGAAAATTTTGGACCTTGATTTCCCAAAAACTTCCTTGATTGTTTTGGTAAACCGAAACAATAAATACATCACTCCCAATGGAGCAACTGAGCTCAAATCAGGAGATAAATTAATGATTATGATTAATTCAGGTGAGGAGGAACATTTGGTTCGACATGCACTTGCTATCAAATAAAAATGGAAGCTAAATTTTAATTTTAATTAATTCTTTGAAAAAAAATCATAAAATCAGTTTTAAACCTATTGAAATGAACGATAAAATTCGATTTCGTTGAAAATATTTGATTCTAAAGTTTCTTTTTTATCTTAAGGAAGATTTTTAATCCATAAAGCATGAAGACAGAAGGGTACTCCAGTAATGAACACTATGATGAAATGTTCACTGGCGAGGGAAAAATAAGAGGGCATTATGATGAGTTTTATGGCTACCTGAAAAAGGTTTCTCCAAAAAAAATGAAACAGCTTCAAGAGGCGGCAAACCGGACTCAGAAAGCCATGGGGATGACTTTCAATGTATACCATGATAATCAGGGCTTAGAAAAAATCCTACACTTGGACATTATTCCCCGGATTATCGGTAACTCAGAATGGCGGAAACTCGAAGCTGGATTGAAGCAGCGAATCTATGCGCTCAATCTGTTTTTGCAGGATATTTACAATGATCAGAAAATCCTGAAAGATGGCATTGTCCCTTCGGAACTTATTTTAGGTTCAAAGGACTTCCTGAAACCTTGTATCGGTTTGACTCCGCCAAAAGGAATTTGGTGCCATATCACCGGGACTGATTTGGTAAAGGATAAAGACGGGGAATACTATATTCTTGAGGATAATCTCCGCTGTCCTTCTGGAGTTTCATACATGCTTGAAAGCCGAGAAATCATCAAACGTGCTTATCCACAGTTGTTCAATGACGAGGGAGTGATGCCGGTTTCGGATTATCCCACCAAGCTGCTGAGAATGCTTCAATTTCTTTGCAATAAGGCTAAGCCAGTTGTGGGAGTTTTGACACCTGGAATTCATAATTCAGCCTATTTTGAGCATTCTTATCTTGCTTTGCAAATGGGTGTGGAGTTGGTCAATGGAGTGGATTTGATCGTAAAAGATAAGGTTGCATATATGCAAACTACCAAAGGCCTTCAGCAAATAGACGTGATTTATCGGAGAATTGACGATTCTTTCCTTGATCCATTAACCTTTAATCCTCACTCCATGTTGGGGGTTCCGGGGATTTTTGAGGCATACAAAGCTGGAAATGTGGCCTTTGCAAATGCTCCTGGAACAGGAGTCGCTGATGATAAGGCTGTATATGCCTACGTACCTCGAATCATCAAATATTACCTCAACGAGGAACCGATTCTAAATAATGTACCCACATACCTCTGTCGCGAAGAAGAGGACCGAAAGTATGTTCTAGACCATATCGATCAATTGGTTGTAAAAGAAACCAATGCCGCCGGAGGTTACGGAATGCTTATCGGACCAAAGTCAACCAAAGAAGAGCATGAAAAATTCCGTCAATTGATCAAAGGGAATCCTACAAATTACATCGCCCAACCTACATTGTCATTATCGACAGTTCCTTGCTTGACGGATGAAGGAATAGAAGGGCGACATGTTGATCTGAGGCCCTATGTACTTTATGGCAACGAAATCGAAGTAATCCCTGGAGCACTCACAAGAGTGGCATTGAAAAAGGGATCCTTGGTTGTCAACAGCTCGCAGGGTGGTGGAAGTAAAGATACTTGGGTATTATACAATTAATCTGGAAAAACTATGCTGAGTAGAGTAGCAAGTCATATTTATTGGCTGGGAAGGTATCTGGAAAGAGCCGAAAATTATGCGCGATTTATCGATGTGAACTTTAACTTGATGCAAGATCTGCCCATGGATCTCAAAGAACAGTGGGGGCCTTTGGTTGCTGCGACAGGAGACTTGGAGTTATACAAGAAAAAATACGAGGGGTTTGAGCGACATCAAGTCATGTTCTTTTTGACATTTGACTCAGATAATCCCAATTCTATGCTCTCCGCTGTTACTAATGCCCGGGAAAATGCCCGGATTATCCGCGAAAACTTGAGTAAAGAGACCTGGGAGAAAGCCAATGAGCTGTATTATATGATGCAAACTGGCTTGGAAAAAAAGGTTTGGAAAAAAGAAGATCCTAGGCAGTTTTACGAGCAAGTCAAAAATCAGATTTTGCTGCTTTATGGACTGGCAGATTCAACTGTAGCACGGACCGAAGGCTGGTACTTCCGACAGCTTGGACAGTTATTAGAGCGTGCGGACAAGACCTCTCGTATCCTTGATGTGAAATACCACATACTTCTTCCTTCTGTTTATGAAGTGGGATCTCCGATGGATTTCCTTCACTGGATGGCTTTGCTGAAATCTGTAACGGGTTTCAATACCTATCGGAGGCTATATGGAAATATTGATCCTTCGGGAATTGTCGAATTTATGGTGTTGAACAAATATTTTCCACGCTCTATCTATTATTGTGTCAAGGAAGCGGAGCGATGCCTTCATTGCATTTCCGGGCATAGTTCGGATGGATTTCATAACTCTGTCGAAAAAGCAGTGGGCGAAATGCGATCCCGCATGGAGTACTCAGAGGTCGATGATATAATTTCTGTGGGCCTTCATGAATATTTAGATACAGTTCAGCTAAAAATAAACCATATTTCCGATCTCATAGACATCAATTATTTCCGTGTCAAGGAAAACAATGTCACTCAATCACAATCGCAAGCATGACCTTCTGTCTGGGGATAAAAACCAAAAATGGCCTTGTCGGCCTTTCGGATACCCGAATTACCTCCGGTAGTGAGACCACTACCTCCAAAAAAGTTTTCACTGTAAACAAGCGAAAGCACTCCTTCTTCATCATGACCTCTGGTCTGAGATCTGTCCGAGATAAGGCAATTACTTATTTCTCTGAAGTGATTGACCGGCAGGACGATTCTTTTAACAAACTCTATCAAGCTGTTAATGAATTTGGAAACCAAGTCAAAATCGTAGCCAAAGAGGATAAAGTTTATCTGGAAGAGGCAGGATTTAACTTCAATTTGTTTTCAATCATTGGCGGGCAATTGGAGGATGATTCCGAGCCAAAATTGTATTTGCTTTATCCTCAAGGTAATTGGATAGAGATTCGCAAAGGAACTCCATTTGTGATTATAGGCAATACTGGGTTTGGGAATCCTGTCCTGAGGAGATCGTTGCATTTCGATGATTCATTAGAATATGCGCTGAAATGTGCATTTCTGGCATTTGATGCGACTCGGATTTCAGCAAATGACGTTGATTTTCCGATTGATACTGTGGTTCTAAGGAATGACGAATACTTTATCAAAGAAACTCGCTTTGAACAAAAAGAACTCGAGCATGTATCTGCCTTTTGGAATAACCGCCTAAAAAATGCAATCGCCGAACTTCCATCCGAAGCGTTGAGTAGCGCTTTTGAAGATTTTGAACTTGTCCCCCATGAGGGTTAAGACATGCTTGTACAAGTCACACATCACTCCAAGTATGATTACAGTTCAGCCGTAATTCTCGGGATGCACAAGTTGTATTTGGTCCCACAGCATAGACCGTATTTCAGGATAGAACATCAGAAGTTTAGTATTTTTCCTGAACCCGATGGTAAAAATTACCGACAGGACCTAGCAGGAAATTGGTACAAACAAGCTTGGTTTTCAGTTCCGACTGAAACTTTGGACATCACTGGAGAGTGGATCTTTAAGTTAAATCCTTTCAATCCTTTTGGATTTATTATTGACAAAAACTTCGAAGAAATGGGTTGGGAAAGCCCGTTTTTCCATTTTAGCTATGAGGATAAAACCGCCTTTTTAATTCCTTTTCTATCGGACAAATCAGAAAATCAATTCACGGAATATCTCCAAGGAATTAAGAAAAAGTCAACTGGTCTTGTAGACTTTTTGGTCAATATGACACAGGATATTTATCTCAATTGGACGCATCAAATTCGCACCGAACAAAATATTTGGGAGCCTGATTTTACCTTTTCGGAGCAAAGCGGCTCATGCCGTGATATTTCGCTTATGCAAATGGAAATGCTTCGGGAGTTGGGCTTAGCTACGAGATTTGTCAGCGGTTATGCCTTCAATCCTGATTTGGACGAAGGACATGAGTTGCACGCGTGGATGGAGGTATTTCTTCCTGGTGCAGGCTGGCTTGGCTTGGATCCAAGTTTGGGTCTGCTGACCGATCACCGGTACATTCCCTTGGCATGTCATCCTGATCCTTCTCGAACTTTGCCTGTTCAAGGGACTTTTGGGGGATTTTCAGAATCGGATTTAAAAACTCACGTGGATATGAAGTTGCTGAACCACGGAAAATGATTTTCTTCTAGTTAGCTACAACTGCATTTTTTTCCGGCATTGCAAAAAGATCTGCATCCATTTCTTTGTCCACCAGAAATACATCAGAGAAAGTTACCTGATAGCTGATTCTGCGCGTGGAGTCATTTTCAAACTGATAGCCAGTCATAATTCTTGGAAAAATCAACCCACCCGCATCTCGGTAATCTTCATATTTGAGCGCATTCATTTTGGTATTACTCTTGTCAAAAAAGGTAACCGAATAAAGTACCCAGGCTAGCTTCCCAGTTTCGGGATCAACCAGCATATAGTATTTGTCGTTTGGACTGTCACCTATGTTTGCTTCAAAACTTACCTCATAAGCCTCGTGAGAAATCCCGTTCACTAGTTTGTTTTCTGTCTTTTTGACATTCACCCCGGGATCAGTAAAGATGTATGGGATGGAAAAGAAATAGAAATATAGGTTATGATAGAAGCGAACGGAATTCCCATTGAAGGCCTGTCTGTTAGGACTTATCCAGACTCTCTCGCCGTCATTTCCGATCTGCCAGGTGTCGGCATCGATGCGTACTTTTCGGTCAGTCAGATTGATATAGTGATTTTCCCAAGCCAAATTTGTCTCATGGACCATCGCATAAGAAAAGGCCTTGGCATCGATCCATTTGCTCCAATCCCCATGTGCATCAAGTAACTTTTTGAATTCTGCCGGTTGATCTAACCTTGGGTCAGGCGTGGTGTCTTTTTGCTCGCAGGAGAATACAAAGACAAGAGAAAAAATCAGAGTTAATGATTGGATTGTTTGCATGGCTTAGGGTGAATGTGACCGTAAGTTAAAGACTTGCAAGAAAATTTTTCCCGCGGAATAATTTAGAAATCGCTATGAATAATTAATCTAAATAAAATTATTTAATAGAATCATTCTAAATAATCAATTCCATTTTTACTTTTGTGCTTAAACTCAATCTAAAGCTCGATATCAAAACCTCACCAACCATGTGGAATCCCATCCGGAAATTTTTGAATGACATTCACCTTTATGCTGGCCTTACTTGTGGTCTAATTGTCATTGCTGTTTGTCTTAGCGGTACGATCTACGTTTACAATACAGAGATCCGGGAAACAGCCGATTCCGAGCGCTATTTTGTCGAGACTTCAGGCGAAAAGAAGTCTTTGGATGAGCTGAAAAACCAAGTTGAAACTGAGTTACAAGGCGAAGTAGTCAGTGTCAACGTATTTCAGGCAGAAGACCGGACCGTTCAGTTTGGTGTCAAAACTGAAGGTGCTGAGCGGCCTGCTACCTATTTTGTCAATCCATATTCCGGAGATATAATTGCGAATAATATCGAGAAGACCGGAACGGAAGAGTTTATGGGTTATATGTTTTCACTCCACCGTTGGTTGCTTTTGGATAAAATAGAAGAACCGATTTTGGAATCCAAAACCAACATGGAATTGGGTAGATTTATCAATGGAGTAGCAACCCTACTTTTTTTACTCGGAGTTCTTACAGGTATTTTCATTTGGTTTCCTCAGAAAGTGAAAAACTGGAAGCAAGGACTGAAAGTAAAATGGTCAGGAAACTGGAAGCGAATTAA
>CAYTXN010000036.1:1705-15537 GCA_964441195.1 uncultured Limnohabitans sp. | reverse complement strand
CTATCCATCACTTACCAAGTCGGCCGAACTGGAGCAATCACTCCTGTCGCCAACCTATCTCCCGTCAGTCTTGCAGGAACGACTGTGAAGCGCGCTTCCCTTCACAATGCCAATGAAATCGAGCGCTTGGGTATTCATGAAGGAGATTTTGTTTTTGTAGAAAAAGGAGGAGAAATCATCCCAAAAATCACCGCAGTCAATGAACTTCGAAGAAAACCTGATGCCCAGCCAGTCCAATACATTGACACTTGCCCTGAATGTGGATCGGCTTTAGTCCGCAAGGAAAGCGAAGCCAAACATTATTGCCCGAATGCAGTGAGCTGTCCTCCTCAAGTTTTGGGACGGATTGAGCACTTCGTCAGCAAACGTGCTATGGACATCGACTCGATGGGAACGGAGCGGATTCGAGCTTTGATCGATCAGGGATTTATCCGAAGCTATGCTGACATCTACGATTTGGATCAAAAGCAAAGCGAACTTCTCGGCCTAGAAATGAGCCAGGATCAATACGAGCGGGAAGTTTCCGGTGTACTATACATTTCTTTGGAAAAAGCCCTTTTCGCATTGACAGAGACAATTTCGTTTAAGCAAATTCAGGATTTTCTGGCAGAATTTTCTCATTTACCCCTACGGGAAAAGCTCAGGAAATTCCAAGAGCAGATCCGAATCTGGAAGAAAAAAGTTCCGGCCAATACTGGCATGGTGGATTACCTGCTAGAGCATCTCAACCGACATTCCGATCTCGGAAAAGTGGAAGATTACGTGCCGGTTGCAGTAGTTTTAGAGATTTTCTTGGGAAGACGGATTGAGTTTGGGGAGATTTTGGAAGCCAGCCGAAAGCATGGAACTGTCCACATGATCCTCTTGGATCTCAATCTGGACTTGCCGAACGAACTGAATGAGCGGATCAAAAAACTCAAGGCAAATACCTTTCAGGAAGGTGTCATTTCAAACATGATGGAAGGAATCAAAGCTTCCAAAGCCCAACCATTTGAGAAAGTTTTGTTTGCCCTCGGCATCCGAAACATAGGCGAAAACACGGCCCAGTTGCTGACAAAGCATTTTGGATCAATCGAAAAACTTCAAGCCGCCAGTTCGGAGCAGCTTCTGGAAATAAATGGAGTTGGAGAAACGCTGGTGCAAAGTATGCAGGAGTTTTTTGCTCAGCCGGAAAATTTGAAAATCATCGATCGACTAAAAAGTAAAGGATTGAAGTTTGAAATCGAGCAAAGTGAATCGATGCAATTAGGTTCCACACTTGCTGGAAAACGCATTTTGGCCTCCGGCAAACTCCAAAACTTCAAGAGGGACGAGATAGTGGACTTTGTACAGGCACATGGTGGTCAATACATTTCTTCTGTTTCCAAAAACCTTGACTTCATCATCGAAGGCGAAGAAATGGGGCCAAGCAAAAAAGAGAAAGCTCAAAAGCTCGGCGTGCCGTTGATTTCGGAGGAAGAGTTTTTGAGTATGGTGGGAAACAACTAGGAAAAGGCTAAATCACGCTTTAAACCCACTAAACCCTATTTTTTCTACAAACGGGCTCAAAAACTCAGGTAAGACCGTATCTTTGCAACCCTAACCAAACAAAAAACATGAACGCATTCAAAGGCACCGGAGTGGCACTCGTAACTCCTTTTCATGATGATCATTCTATTGATTTTGACAGTCTCAAAAAACTGATCAATCATGTTGTTTCAGGCGGTGTGGACTATTTGGTGGTGCTTGGCACTACCGGGGAGTCGGCAACATTGACTTCTGCCGAAAAGAAACAAGTGCTGAAAGCTTGCCTGGACTTTAATGCAGGGAGGGTTCCTGTCATGTTGGGCATTGGTGGGAACAATACTCATGCGGTAGTCAATGAAATCAAAAACACCGATTTCTTCGGAGTAGCTGCCATTCTTTCAATTAGTCCATATTACAATAAACCAAGTCAAGTAGGAATCGTCGCTCATTATAAGGCTATAGCAGATGTTGCGCCAGTGCCTGTAGTTTTATATAACGTTCCGGGTCGTACCATGTCAAACATGACGGCAACGACAACGCTCCAACTTTCTCACCATCCAAATATCGTCGGAATGAAGGAAGCTAGCGGCAATCTCGAGCAGTGCATGCAGATCGCTGCTGCAATGCCCAAGGATTTTTTGCTGATATCAGGTGATGACCTCTTGACCAAACCCATCATGAGTATCGGAGGTAGTGGGGTGATTTCTGTTATGGCCAATGCTTTGCCGGAAAAATTCAAAACCCTAACTCATGGTTCTGATCAAGATGGATTAAAAACAGCATTTTCTTTATTGGAAATGAATTCCCTCATGTACTTGGAAGGCAATCCTGTGGGAATCAAAAACCTGCTTTTCCATCAAGGAATCATCGAAAGTGATCAAGTTAGGTTGCCGATGCTCCGGGCTAGCTTGGACCTAAATAACAAGATCAAGGCAGCAAGCCAGAACTAATACAGTATGTCTCCCCTATCCATTTCCCAACTGACCGAGCAGATCCGATTAACCTTGGAGACTGAACTCGAACCTGTCTATTGGGTGATGGGAGAATTGGCTGATTTCCGTCAGGCCCCTCAGGGCCATGTCTATTTTGAATTGGTAGAAAAGCAGGGAAATCAAGTTCTGGCAAAGATCCGAGCCAATCTCTGGCAATTCACCTACCGATCTGTGTCGGCTAAATTTCAATCTGTCACGGGCACAAGTCTAAAAAACGGAATGAAAGTTTTGGCTCAAGTAGCAGTGACCTATCATCCGGTTTATGGCCTGAGCATCAATGTAAAGGACATCGATCCCTCTTTTTCACTTGGAGAACGAGCCAGAATACGCCAGGAAACAATTGATCGACTGACCCGAGAGGGATTGATTCAGTTAAATGGAAGATATCAACTTCCTCCTGTGGTCCAGCGAATCGCCGTGATTTCCAGTTCCACCGCCGCGGGCTATGGAGACTTTGTAAATCAGATTGAAAAAAATTCGTTTGGATATAAAGTTTATCACAAGCTTTACCCTTCCCTGATGCAAGGAAATGATGCGGTTCCAAATCTGCTTTCCGCATTAGAAAAGGTGAAAATTGAAAAAGACCTGCTGGAACTAGAGGCTGTAGTCATTATCCGTGGCGGTGGTGCCCAACTGGACTTGGACTGTTTTGATGATTACAGACTCGGTACTGCAATTGCAAACTTTCCTTTGCCAGTCTTCACGGGTATTGGACATGAGCGTGATGAAACTATCGCCGATTTGGTAGCACATACCCGACTTAAAACCCCTACGGCCGTCGCAGAATTTCTTTTGGCCGGATTTAGAGAATTTGAGGAAAAACTGGTCATGATGCTCCAACGGCTGGACAGATCGACCAGGCAGCAACTTCGAGAGGAAGAAAATAAAATCCACCAATTCGCACTCCGAGCAAAGTCTCTTTCGAAAAACCGGATTTCTCTGGAAATTGAAAAAGTCAAAAATCGACTCAATCGGATAGAACTAGCTTCCAAAAATCAACTTAGAAACCAGTCTTCCAATCTAGAAGCCTTTGAAAAAGGATTGAAAAAAAGTCTGAATTCCTTCATTCAAAAGCAGCATGAAATTCTTATTAACAAAGAGACTGTTCTACGTCAACTCGACCCAGACTCTATCCTAAAACGTGGTTACTCCCGAACAGAATTCGCCGGAAAGCCGATTCATCTAGTAAAAGTGCAGGTAGGATACCAAATTAAAACCATTACCCAAAACCAAACTTTAAGCAGTACAATAACTGAAATTGAACAAAAATAAAATCGAGCCTGCCTGTGGCAGACAGGCATGACCCAAAGCGACAAACAGAGGAATGCCCCGATAACTATCGGGAAATACATGCGAAGATTCTTCCCGATAGCTATCGGGATGACATTAAAAAATCAAATTATAACCAGATGAAAGATCAAACTTACAGCGAGGCTATGGCCAGACTGGAATCAATTTTACTCCAGCTTGAAGAAGGAAACAAATCAGTAGATGAACTCTCTGCCCTTGTAAAAGAAGCTGCAGAACTAGTCAAACTCTGTAAAACGAAATTGAAAACGACAGAATCCGATATACAAGCGGCTTTTGAAGGCGCTTGATTTTTGATCCCCTGAGCTTAAGGTTGGAGCAGCAAAAGCCCTTGGCATGTTTGTTGCGAATTTAATTGTTCAATTTTCCTCAGCTCACATTATCAGCATTTTACGCCATGAAATCCATTCTGAAAACCTCCACATTTTTGCTGTTTATTTTTATTTCAGGAAGTATCACTGCTCAAAGCTTTTATAAAGAGCGTATTTCACGGGATAATATTCTGACAATAGGCGCCGGGCCATCCTTTGCCTACCTAGATAATGGCGGACAATACCGATCCTTTAATTTCGAGATTCAACCCTCCCTTTCAATTGGCTTAACCAAGCGATTGAATCAAACTTTTGATTTGCGAGCTACTGGAGGAATACAAATGATTAGTAGTGGAGGTAATCCTCCCACAGTGCTAAGAGATGTTTGGTTTGAGGAATTTGCCTCATTCACAGCCAAAGGACCTGTTTACTTTTTTGATTTAGTCCCGATCGTCAACCTTATCCGTTTTTCCAATCACATGGACCGCAGTCTTTTCAATCTCTATGGGGGCCTAGGATTAGGAATAATGAACGCCAGAACAGAACAGACAAAATCATTCAGTAGTGAGGAAAAACCAACCAATCATCAAATCAGTACTGGATACGTTCCGGTAAGAGCAGGCTTAAGTATGCGAGTCGGACCTTATTCTGACATTGCTGGGGAAGGAACAATGATGTGGACTTTTACCGATAATTTAGATGGAAATGTAGGGAATAATCGGTACGGTGATCACCTCTTTCAAGCTCAAATTGTTTACAGAAGGTATTTTGTCCCCAAAAATAGAGACTGATAGCATAGCTTCATCAATAGATTAAAAAGGCAGCCAAGAGGTTGCCTTTTTCATTTTTTGTCATTTTGAGAAAAGAGAATTAACTTCTCAGAAAGATTTTTAGATACAAAATGGCTCAGCAGCAAGTTTTTATATCCTATGCTTGGGGAGGAGAAAGTGAAAAAGTGGTCGATGAAATAGAGGCTGCGTTCACGTCCAAGGGTATCCGCTTGGTTCGAGATAAAACCGATTTAGGCTTCAAAGGCTTAATTCGAGAATTTATGATGCAAATCGGCCATGGCAATCTTGTTGTTTTGATCATCAGTGACAAATACTTGAAGTCAAAGAATTGCATGTTTGAACTTTTGGAAGTGGAGAAAAAAGGAGAATTCTATAACAGAATCTTTCCCATAGTACTTCCGGATGCGGACATTTACGATTCACTGGGTATTATCAACTACCTCAAATATTGGGATCAAAAAACCAAAGAACTCAATACAAGTGTCAAAGAACTAGACAATCTCGCTGACACCAGAAAAGTACAGGAAGACATCAATCTGTACACTGACATCCGAGGAGCAATAGATAAGCTGGCAGGAAAACTCAGCAACATGAATACCTTGACGGTAGAAATCATGCGCGCAAAATATTTCCAACCCTTGGTTGAAAAACTACAGGAAAAAAGTGAAAAAGGGAACGGCGAATCTCAAAAGACCGATCAGCCTAATAAAAAAGAAGGGAAAGTTCTCTACCATATTCCCGGTATGATGCAGGTAGATAAATGGACGCGGTGTACTGTTCGACTGGCTTGGGAGGAAATGATTCTGACAGATAGGTTGGACATCCCCGAATCGGAGCGAGTAATCGAATCCATTCGTCTTGGCAACGTGATGCAAGTTTCCCTAAGCGAAGGCCGAGATGGTAAGAATTTTTCAATCCAGACTCTCAACAATGAGGAACAATTCATTTTTGAGGATGACTACACCGCGTGGCTTTTTGACGTTATGCCTCTCACAACGGGGAGTTTTACCCTTATTCTGAGGGTAACATTGATTCAAATTATGGAGGGAAAAGAACGGAAAAAGGATATCGTTCTAGAGCGAAGTGTAGTTTCCGAGGCAGTAGTCCCAGAGGCTTTAGCCAAATTTGAAACTGCCGAAAAAGGACTCCAAGCTCCAAAAATCGAAAGGGAGGGTGCTAATCCAGTAGACGAGGAAATATTTTCCAGGTCAAAAATGAATGAATCGGAGAATACCCGCGAATTGGATCAGGATTATGAACAACCACCCGTAGCTTCCAGCAGTCCTTCAAAAACTCTGAACCCAGCCACATACCCAAAAGCCTCTTCGGCCCCACCTAGTGATAGCAAACCTAGCCCTTATCCACAAGCCACTCCGATTCCACAAAAATCAAATCTTAGAAAAATATTACCCTATGCCGCATCCTTTGTTGGCTTGATGGTTGTTGGCGTCCTATTTCTGGGAAACAATGATTCGTCACTAACTGAAGAATGGACTGCTTCAGAACCAAATGTAAGTTCCGAATTCCCGATTTCAGCAAATCCAGGTGAAAAAATGCTTTTGGCTTTGAGCCTAGAATCTTCCACTCCTTCAGGAGAACAGGTAAATGAAGTCATGATGTTTGTGGTAGCTGGAAATACCCTCGACTCACTGGAGGAATTAAATCCAGGAAAATTCAACCTTGAGGTTTTTCCAGCTTCTGACACGCTCAACCTAAATTTGGGAGCAATAAAAGAACTGTCAATCCGTGAAATCCAGGATTCTGTGGAGAAAGTATCGGTCCGACCTACTGTAGTTGGAGATCAACTAATCGAAAGAGATCAACTGATCATCAGTACTGAGTCACAATTTATCCAGATTCAACCTCGGCATATCGATTCCACTACCGCCAAAAAACTACAACTGAAAAACAGGGGAATTAAACAGAATTAACCGGTCTATTTTTATTCATTTTAATGTTTTAAATACATCCGCTTTCTTACCAGTAACCCTATTAAATATCGTTTAAAGTTTATTAGACCGTACTATGGACTGTAGACTGTCGTCTCCACCATGGACAAGTGTGGACGATTAACCGCAACCGCTAAAGCATATAGCTTACTTACTGGCAGGATTGCGAATAATCAGATAATGTTTTTAAGCTGACGGAGCTTTCTCAATTACCTGTAAAAATTTTCGCTCGATAGTAATCATCATGTTTTGCATAATCCCTGGAATCCGAATGAGGAAGTAGTCCTTATTTCCCTTTTCGATGCATTCCCCTTCCATATTCTGAAGCGGACCCCCTACTACTTTTACTTTTTCTCCCGGTTCGATTTCAGTTCCGTCTGTTTCAATAGCTACACCGGTGGTTACAATACGTTTAATGATTGAAATTTCCTCATCTCTCATTGTAGCATGATGTCCGGAAAAGTGAACAAACTTCACCGCTCCAGGAACCTGGAGACATTCCCAGAGTTTGTTGCGCTCTGTTTTGACAAAAACGTATCCGTTGAACAAAGGGCGTTGAACTTTCTTTTTTCGATCTGACCACTGTCGGAGTTCTTCCACAATAGGTAGGTATACCTCCCATCCTCTTTCTTGGAGTCTATCTGCTACTTTTTTTTCCGAACGCGATGTAGTGTACATCACATACCATTTCAAATCCAACATCTCTAAAATCCTTTTTTATTTGGGAAGGCGAAATTACAAAAATCCATGCGGGAAATCTGACTCAAAAAACAAAAAACCCCCGGAACATTGTTCCGGAGGTTTTGTCAAAAAAAACCACCAACCTTAAATCAATCATGCTTTAAGTTTGCGAATTCTCATTTGGAGCTTATCCGCCAACAAATACATGACTGGTACGATCACTAACGTAATGACTGTTGCAAAGGTTAGCCCAAATATCACTGTCCAAGCCATCGGTCCCCAGAAAGCAGCATTGTCTCCTCCCACATAGAATTGTGGGTCAAATTCTGTTAACAAAGTGCCGAAATTGATATTCATTCCTATGGCAAGAGGGATTAAACCAAGTACAGTCGTGATTGCTGTTAGCAATACCGGACGAAGTCTTGTCTTGCCTGATTCAATGATACTGGCTAATAAATCTTCATATTCCAAAAATTCTCCTTTTGGAATTCCTTTTTCTTCCCTTTTCCTGGCTCTCACTAAATCTGTGTAGTCAATTAACACGATAGCGTTATTTACAACCACACCAGCCAGCGAAATAATTCCGATTCCTGTCATGATTACAACAAAGTCCATGTTGAAAATAACCAATCCTAAAAACACACCGATAGTACTCAACAAAACCGATGTCATAATGATGAACGGACTAATCACTGAATTGAACTGAGCAACTATAATCAAGAAAATCAAAGAAACAGCGATCATCAGGGCATTGAGCAAAAAGGCCATTGACTTAGCTTGCTCTTCTTGCTCGCCGGTGAATTTTACTGATACCCCATCAGGAATGGTGTAGTTTTCCATCAAAACTTTAATCTGCCCATTAATTTCGGTTGGATTGTATCCATCTAGAACATTGGAAAACAAAGTAATCGCTTTTTCCAGATCCTTTCTCTTTACAGAACCATAAGTGGAACCATATTCGATATCAGCTACGGCAGAAATAGGCACCTCCCGTTTGTCACCAAACTTATCTCTAAATCCTATTTTTTTATTGACCAGCGTGTTGATATCATAACGATAATCCTCTGAAAGACGCAATTGGATCGGGTAATCTTCTTCACCTTCTTTGTATTTTGAAACTTCCAAACCAAAAAGAGAAGTCCGCAGCTCAGTTGCAATTTGCGAAGTAGACAAACCAAATCTTCTCGCTTTTTCCCGATCAATAGCTACCACTACTTCGGGATTCCCCAATGAAAGGTCAGACTTCAATTCTTCCAAACCAGGGATATTGTTGGATTCTAGGTATTCTTTGGTTTCGCCTACAAATGCAATCAATTGCTCATAGTCTTCTCCAACAAATTCAATGTTAACTGCCTTTCCCACAGGAGGACCGTTTCGCTGCTTATCAACTGTGATGAGTACACCTGGATATTTCTCCACCAAATCTCGAATTGCTTCCATCGCACCATTGGTATTGATTCCCTGTCTATTGATGTAATCAACAAAACCTATGGTGATTTTAGCCTTGTGTGGTGTAGCTTGTTGACTTGGGCCTTCTGTTGGATCTCCAGTGCCCTCTCCTACCTGAGTAATAACAGACTCCAAAATATCACTGTACGGATCCAAAGCAACCAACATTTCATCTTCCATTTTATCAACAAAAGAGTTTGTTGCGTTGATGTCAGTACCTATTGGGAATTCAACAAAAACGTTGACCAATTGGGGTTGATTATCGGGAAAGAAAAGGACTTTTGGTGCGCGAATTACGAGTAGGGCAAGTGACAAAATGAGCACCATGAAAATCCCACCAAAAAACAGATAGGGCTTTTTGCCATGTAGAGCGAAATTTAGCGTGGATTCATAGGCGTTTTCGAGTTTGACCAAAAAGACGGTTTGAAACCAACTGATAGCTTTTCTCAGTACAAACACATTAAACATCGTCAACACAGATGCTACAAGAGCAAGCGATCCAAATGCTGTCCAACCGACCAAAAAGAAGATGGTAGACAAAATCAAGAAGACGCCTGCCGTAATAATTGACTTTTGCTTTGGCTTATTTTTCCCAACCTCACTTATTTTCATGAACATGGACGTCATTACAGGATTGATGACCAAGGCCACAAAAAGGGATGAAGAAAGTACGATAATTAAGGTAATGGGTAGGAATTTCATAAACTCTCCAACCAAGTCATCCCAAAATGCCAGCGGGAGAAATGCAGCTAGAGTAGTAGCGGTGGAAGTTATAATCGGCCAAGCCACCTCTCCTACTCCTTCTTTAGCTGCCTGAATACTAGGTTTTCCTTCCTGCATCAAACGATACACATTCTCTACGACCACAATTCCATTATCCACTAACATTCCCAATGCAAGGATCAGGGAAAAAAGCACCATCAAGTTGAGTGTGATCCCAAATGCATTCAGAATCAGGAAGGAAATAAACATCGAAAGTGGTATTGCCGAGCCCACGAAAAGTGCGTTTCTGAATCCCATAAAGAACATCAGAACTAGGACGACAAGGATTATCCCGAAAATGATAGAGTTTTCCAGATCACTTACCTGAGTTCGAGTCTGCTTACTTTGATCATTGGTAATGGTGATTTCCAAGTCCTGAGGGAAGCGGTTTGCCTTAGTTGTTTGGATGATCTCCTTGATTTTATCTGCAGCATCCAGCAAATTCTCTCCGCTTCGTTTGGTCACATTGATCGTTACTACGGGAAGGTTTTTGCTTCGCGCGTAGGAAGATCTGTCTTTGAAGGTATCTTTTACTTCAGCCACATCTCGTAAATAAACGATCTTCTGCTGATCAGTCTTTACGATGATGTCCAACAAGTCACTCGGGTCTGAAAACTCACCATCCACTCGAAGCGTTCGCTCAAAATCTCCACTTTTAATGCTGCCTCCCGAAATAGTCAAATTCTCTGCCTGAATAGCTCCGGAAATATCTCCAAAACTCACTCCAACTGCCTCCATCTTATACGGGTCGGCGTTAATTTGAATTTCTCGTTCGATGGTCCCAGCCAAGTCTGCTTTTGAAATCTCTGCTAGTTTCTCGATCGCATCCTCCAGATATTCTCCAAACTTCTTCAACTCCTGTTCCGAATAGGGGCCAGAAATATTGACATTCATAATTGGAAAATCCGATGTATTGATTTCCAGCACGTTAGGATCTTGATCCAGGTCAGATGGAAGCTCGCTTTTGGATTTGTCTACAGCGTCTTTTACATCTTGGATCGCCTTGGAAATCTCAATTCCAGGATTAAACTCAATCACGATAGATGAAAAGTCCTGAACTGAAGTAGACTTAATGTCTTTGACATTATTAAGAGACTTCAGCTCCTTTTCAATAGGTCTGGTAATCAGGTTTTCCATATCCACGGGAGAGTTACCAGGATATGGAGTTCCGATGTATACCGTAGGAATTACAATCTCCGGGAAGCTTTCCTTGGGCATGGTACGGTAAGCCCCAAGGCCAAGAACCGTGATTATCAGCGTCAAAATGACCACAGAAGTGGAGTTGTCCACGCTAAAGCTGGACAGTCCAAATTCCCGAATAATATTAGATTTTGGAGTATTGGTCATGATTTACTATTGTGCAATGTTGACACTGAAATTATCCCCAACCTCTCGGAAACCTTTGTCTACTAGAATCTCAGAACCAGTCAGGCCTTCTAAAATTTCTGTTTCGTTATTGGCAGTAAGCCCTCGTTTTACATATTTTTTTTGAGCCGTTTGATTTTCAACAATGAATATATAATCGCCTTGAGTATCAGCCAGAATCAAATGAGCTGGTACCAAAACACTGTTCTGATTGTGATAATCTTTAATCTTTAGGATTGAAATCATATTTGGCTTCACATCGGGAATATTTGGAATTAACACTTCCACTTTGAATGTTCGGTTATTTGGATTAATCACGCCCCCAATGGCTGATACACGGCTCGTGATCGACTTATTGAGAGAGGGAAGTAATACGTTCACCGTGTCTCCTTTACCTAATACCCCTACATAACTTTCTGATACATCAGCTTGAATGTACAAATCGCTTTCTCCAACAAATTCAAACATCGGAACACCAGGTTGGACACCTTCGCCCATTCTTACCTGAACTGTTTCTACGGTTCCATTGAATGGCGCTCGAACAAATGCCTTGTCCAATTGAGTTTTCATTGAAGCCAAATTTTTCTCCAAACCTTCTTTGCGATTTTTGGATTCCAAGTACTGGATTTCAGTTCCTATTTTTTGATTCCAGAGCCTTTCTTGCTTTTGAAATATAGTAGTGGCCAACTGCAATGAATTCTCCATTTCCTCGATGTTCCGTTGAATGGATTCTGCATCAATCCTTGCTAAAACTTGACCTTTTGTGACACGCATCCCCTCCATCACGGGCACTTCCATGATTCTACCGGCTATCTCAGCACTGATACTTACATTTTTCTTGGATAAAACTGACCCAGTCACTTCCACAAAATGAGTAAATTCCCCTTTTCTGGCTGCGGCAGTTGTAATGAGGATGGATTTTTTATTTGCATTAGCAAACTCCGGGTCGAGCTTTGAAATCTCTGTTTCCAGTGTTTTGATTTCAGTGTTTAAGGTACCGACCTGATCTTTGAGCTCAGCTAGTTTTGTTTTCTTGGCTTCTACTCCTTCTTCCTGCGCACAGGAAATCACCAGTGCAGCTAAGAAAATTATTGGTAAAAATTTAAAGATGGGTTTCATATGTAGGAGGTAATTTTTTCGATGAGAAATAATGAGTTGGTTTATTTATTCAAATCGGCCTTCAGGAGGCCAAGAGCTTTTTCAAGGTCCACTTTGGAAATTAATCCGTCATAAAGAGCTGCCAAATAGTTGATTTCTGCCTCAATCAATGCACCGTCTGCATCTACCACTTCAAGATTGGATCCGACACCCTCTTGGTATTTGATTTTCGCGATATCGAAAACCTCTCTGGCCAATGCAAGATTTTCAAGCTGAACCTCAAGTAGCGTTAGATCATTTTTGAGGTTAGCTTTGGCTGTGAAAATTTCATTTTTGAAATTGTCGTCTAAGTAGAAACTCTGGTTTTCCAATTGACTAATCTGATATCGGTTTTTTTGAATTCTAGCACTTTTAGCAAATCCATCAAAAATCGGCACATTCATACTTACGCCTAATAATGAGCTCCCAAACCAGTTTCGACTGTCATAGACAGAGTTAAGGCTATTTCCTGCGCCATTTCTTCGCATATTTCCCACAAAATCAATTGTAGGCATATATTGCGAAGTATTATTCTTGAGGTCAAGTTGAACCAATTCTATCTGAGTTTTAATCTGATCTAGTTCCACACGACCATCTCCTTCTTCAACCAAAAGCCGACTGAGATTTTCCTGTGGATTCAAGTCCTGAAGAGTTTCCGTAATCAAAATATCAACAGTCAAAGGCATGCCCATCTGAATTTTGAGAATTTCTTTGCTGATTTCCCAAGCTGTCCGACTTCGCTCCACTTGGGTGAATGTGTTGTTTCGCTGAACTTGAATTCGAGAAACATCGATTTTTTCAGAAAATCCTGCTTCAAAAAGAGCTTTAGTTTCTTTAAGAAGTGAATCTATCCTTCCAAGGTTAGATTCTGAGAGTCTGATTCGCTCTTGATTGACCAAAACTCCGAAATAAGCCTTTTTGACATTTTCAATGACATCATTCTCTGCTTTTGCCAAATCGAAGTTTGTGAGTTGGGTCAGAGTTTTTGCAGCACGCAAGCCCACGAAAAACGACCCATCAAAAATCATTTGGGTCATATTTATCCCTATTCCTGAAGAATAATTCAAACCAAATCTGGCGGGGATCACTTCAGAGGGATTGGAAGGATCACCGAATGGACCATCATTGGGGAGAAAAACGACAGGAATCTTTGGATTGTAGTCCAAGTTGAACGATCCATTGATTTGAGGAAGGCCCTGTGCGGTAGTTTCCTTTACAGTTGCCTTAGAAATAAAGGTTTCTAACCGGGCATTTTTGGTCGTTACATTATTTTCAATCGCATACAAAATAGATTCATTCAAAGTCAGTTGGGCAACCTCTTGGGCCTGTATGCTTGAAAAAGCCAGTAAAAATGCCAAATTGGCGAGAAGGTACTTTTTCATGTGTATATATTTTTTTTCAAAAGTCACAAAGCCTGTCACGAACCTTTCTGACCGACAGGCAGGCTTGATTCGGGAGAATCTCGCATCGTTTATGATACTTTTTTGTGACCCTTTCGTCATGCTCGAGTTCATAGGTGGGTTAGGTTTTAATCTTGTATTGCTTTCTGAGCGTTGTAAGCCAAGCGGCCTTTTTCTGTAA
>CAYTXN010000036.1:0-1605 GCA_964441195.1 uncultured Limnohabitans sp. | reverse complement strand
TTTTAATCTTGTATTGCTTTCTGAGCGTTGTAAGCCAAGCGGCCTTTTTCTGTAAAAATTCCATGAAGAAAATGGTCCAAGAGAACCAATTGTTCCTCTGCAAAATTGTAATTGGGATCAGTAAAATTGACGGGGTCAAAGGCCGATGTTATCTGATTTACACGGACTTTAGCTAATATTTCAGAGTCTATTTCAATTCTGAAATACCCAAGTACTTTACCTTTTTCGATGACATTCACAATGTCATTCGTTATTACCCGAACTTTATAATCCTCAAACATTTTCCATGCCTCCGGGAAATACTTTTGTATTTCCATAATGACCATAGGATTCACGTTTTGCATTCTTTCCCGCATCATTTTTGAGGTCTTTACCAAATGTTCGATAACTCCATCTTCAGTCTCAAGAATGTAGGCCAATTTGGTACGATCTTCCTGCAGGATTTTTTCAAATGCCTCTTTTACCAAATCCTTTTTATCATCGAACTCCTGATAAACCGTCTTTTTAGACACACCTGCCAACCGGGCTATATCTTCCATGGTAACCGTCCGCACTCCATATCGTGCAAACTGCTCCGTGGCGATTTCTAAAATTCTCTTTCTCGTCTCCAATTTCCTTTTTCTGAATTTCAAATCAAAACTATGGAAACTCAATAACTGTTCAAAGTTTCCAGGGTTTTTTTCAGATTATTATTTCATTAAGCTTAAACAACATGTTCAAAATCGTACAAAAATGAATTATTTCTTGATTGAACAATATTTTATTTGTTTTACTATAAATACAGCCAGTGGAATTTTCTCATTTTCTTAACTTCGACGGTAAAATTTAAATCATGAACTACCTGATTCACTCCAATGGAAAACTGGCCTATCAAAAATTTGGAAATGGATCAAATGTTTTTTTGATTTTCCATGGCTTTGGGCAAAGTCATCAGGATATGCTTCCATTCGATGAAATCAGAAAACAGAATCAGCGATTTTTGTTCATCGATATGTTCTATCATGGACGAAGCCAATGGCTTGATTCCAGGAAAAAACTGGATCGTCTCCACTGGATTGAATTGATCAAATTGCTTCAGAAAGAAGAGAATTTCGCGCACTTCCATTTAGTCGGATATAGCATGGGTGGGAAGTTTTCAATGCTCACCTATGAGCTTTTTGCTAACGAGGTCAAAAGTCTCACACTTCTAGCCCCTGATGGAATAAAAACAGGCCTTTGGTACAGCATCACCAATTACCCGAACTTTATTCAACCAGTTTTCAAAAGGGTAATTTTCAAACCCCATCGATTTTTTGGAATCATAGATGGGTTGAATTCCGCAGGTTTAGTAGGCAAAAGTTTTGTCAAATTTGTCAAAACGCAGCTTGAAACACGTTCTGATAGAGCCCAGGCCTATTTTGTCTGGAAAGTTTTTGGAAGTATTCAACTCCAACTCGGCAGGATCATTCAACATGCAAGAGCACACAAAACTCCGATTATTCTATTTACAGGAGTCCATGACAAAATGGTGACCTCAGAGAATCTTCATCGATTCAGCAAAAAAATCCCCCAATTAAAGACTGTTAATCTTCCCGTAGGTCATGGACAGTTAATTAATGCAGCTGT
>CAYTXN010000035.1:3578-16084 GCA_964441195.1 uncultured Limnohabitans sp. | reverse complement strand
GCTTCCTGAATCACAGGAATGAGGTTTTCTTGGTGAGCACGCGAAGCAAGCTCGGGAACTACTCCCCCATATTTTTCGTGTACTGATTGCGTTGCGACAATATTATTAAGTACTTTACCATTTACTATAATGGAGGCTGAAGTTTCGTCGCACGAAGACTCGATTGCTAGTATAGAAATATCTTTGTTACCCATTGGAAAAGAACTCGAAAGTTACTCATTTTTTGCACAAAGCTTTCCGAGTACTCCTTTGGTTCGTTTTTTCGACGACACTTTTGCTGATTTTTATAGCCCTGGCCCTACAAGTCACGAGCGTGCAGAATTGGATGGTAGACAAGGTCACCACCTACCTCAATAAAAACTCCAATTTCACTACTGAGATCGGGAGAATAAGAATTACATGGTGGGATGCTGTTGAGCTGGAAAATATCTCCATTCGTGATCATAGAGACAGTTTGATGATTGGAGCTGAAAAAGCACATGCTGACTTTTCGCTGCTCTCCTTAATTCCTCCGGGAGATTTTGTAGTAGATGCTGTCAGATTGGATCAGGCAGAAGTGAATTTCTATACTCACGTAGAAGATACAACTTTGAATATTAATCGTTGGATTATCGAATTAGGAGCTTTGTTTGGTTCTTTGGATACTACGGCAAAAGAACCCGTGAATTTCTCTATCAGCTCCCTCGAGCTGAGGCAGGCCAGATTTTCATTGGTTAATTATAATGCAGAACCCGCTGAGTCTGGATTTGATTACACAAATATCAGGTTTAGAGATCTAACCGCTATTGCCGAAAACTTCCAAATGAAAGATGGCGAAATCGGGATCAACATCAAGCACCTCAGTGGGACTGAAAGAACTTCGGGGGTAAAAATCGAAGAATTTAGAACGAACTTAACCTTTGCCCCTACCTTTCTTGAACTTGATCAATTAAATCTCCGATCACAAGGAAGCCAAATTAAGAATTATCTCAGAATGGATCTCGTAGGCCCTGCTGGCTATTCTGATTTCGTCAATCAGGTCAAGTTGACGCTGAGGATGGATGAAACCAAAATCCTTCTGGATGACTTACGAATTTTCGTTCCCTCCTTGCCAGAATTTGAAGATGTGATCTACCTGAGTGGCGATGTGGAAGGAACTGTTTCAGACATGAAATCTGAGGAGTTTCTAATTCGTTTGGGAGAGAAAACCGCCATTTTTGGGGCTTTTGAACTGGATGGATTACCCGACATCGAAAAAACCTACATCAACCTTTCCCTCAAAAATTCAGTCATTTCAGCCCGGGATTTGGCACCCTATCTGACTCCGGAGCTTGAAAAAGAAATTAACAAATTCAACCTCATTCGTTTAGATGCGGATTTTACCGGACTTCCCACTCGATTTACTACCAATGGAAACTTCCGAACTAGTATAGGTAATTTGGTGGGCCGAATAAATTACGATCTGGTCAAAGGTATTCCATCTGTTGTATCCAGGCTACGAGTACAGAACCTTGATTTGGGCATTTTGATCGAAAACCGTGACCTTCTCCAGAAAGTCAGCTTGGATGGAAATGTGAATCTCAAGGGAAGCTCTGTTGAAAATGCGCTTGTAGATCTAAATGCCACCATTTCACAAGTAGGTGTAAACAATTACAACTTCACGAACATCAGAACTGACGCCACTTACGGTTTAAATCTCTTTCGAGGGAATTTTTCTATCGATGATCCCAATCTGAAAGCCCAGGCAAAGGGTTATGTCAACTTGAACGAGTCAGTAGATTCGGTCAGAATGTTGGTTCAACTTGATACAGCATTTCTGGATCAAATTAATTTGGTGGAGACGCCTACATTCATCAGTGGGAAATTAGATATCGACACCAAGGGAATCACCTTAGATGATATCCAGGGTATTGCGAGATTTTCAAACATCAAAGTTGGATATGAAGACCGATTTCTGGATGTAGGTGATTTCTTTTTTCAATCCCTTTTTGCTGGCGGGACACGCACCCTTTCCATTAACTCCGACTACCTAGTCGCAGCAGCATCGGGTCAGTTTAATCTCGAACAGATGACGCGTGATTTGGATATTTTGGGACGCCAATACCTCTCCATTTTGCTAAATGAAGAACAGCCTATCGCCAATCTGGAGGAGAATTTTTCAGAAACATATAACCTGGATCTAAATGTCAGGCTTCAACATGCAAACCCTTTAATTCAACTTTTCCAACCTGATCTTTCCATTTCCAGAAACACCATTCTAGAAGGTGCTTTCTACCAAACTCCAGAAAACACGGTATTTAATTTCTTTACCAGCATTGACACACTCACTTATCAGGGGAATACTGCTTTTGGGACTAATATTGACTTCAATACCTCCAAGATTATCAACAGTGCCGATATTTTGGCCTCTTTTTATGTGTATTCTAAAACCCAGAAAGTGGGTAATACGCTTGGTTTCGCAAATCTAGGCCTTGAGGCCATTTGGGATCAAAATAACCTAGACTTGCAGCTAAGCTTGGATCAAGCCCCGACTCAAAGCAGGGCGAGAATTTCCGCAGAAACCAGGTTTTCTGCATTGGGAACAGAAATCCACTTTCAACCTTCAGAATTAAAAGTATTGGATAAGAACTGGAATTTTGATCCTAAAAATGAAATATTGATTTCAAATGGAGAAATCAGAATTGCCAGCCTGTCGGTTTTTAATGAGGAACAATCGCTCGGTGTCGATGGAATCATCAGTCAAAATCCTGACGATATCCTCGATTTATTTTTTAAAGATTTTGGTATAGACATCCTGAATACGCTCACTACCCAAGAGTTTTTGGGTATTGCAAATGGAGCTTTTCAGCTGAAAAATTTATTGAATGAACCTACCATTGAGGGTGATCTTTTTGTAGATAATACAGAGATCAACAGCTTTCCAATCGGAAATATTTCTGCTTCTGCAAAGCTCCTGGCTAATGAATTAATCCTGAACCTTGAAAACGAAATCAACGGTCAGAAGAAAATCGATATCAACGGAATAGTTGGTCTGGAATTTCAAAACCTCGACTTAGACGCCGTCCTTACGGATGCCAATCTTGTGATCTTTGAGCCTTTTCTTTCCAACTATATTTCAAGGCTAGACGGTACGGTCACTGGAAATCTCCAAATCCGAGGAACTGTAGCTGTCCCCGAAATCATAGGTAGCGGTCGAATCGACCAAGGTAAACTCCGAGTCAACTTCCTGAATACGAGCTATACAATGAATGGAAGCATTCTTTTTCAACCCACTCAAATTAGCTTCAAAGATTTGATTTTAAGTGACTTGTATGGAAATCGAGCTACGTTTACCGGTGGGTTAAACCACAATGGATTTGACAATATTTTTCTGGATATCAACTCTACCCTGAGCAATTTCCAAGTCCTGAATACCACTGCCAGAGACAATGAAGTCTTCTATGGGACAGCATTTGCATCCGGTTCTTTGGCGATCAAAGGAAGTACTACAAACCTGGATGTCACAGCCAGGGCGACAACACAGCCAAACACCCGCATTTACATTCCTCTGACGAGCAGCAATACACAATATCAGGAGGATTTTATCCAGATTATCAATATTCAGGATACCGTTCGAATCCAGCAACTTGCAGAGGATATCAATCGGCTAGCTATCGAGAATGTCCGAATGAATTTCATTTTAGATATCACACCCGACGCATTTGCCCAGATCATCATTGATCCTAAAACCGAAGAAAGTCTGGAAGCCCGAGGGCGAGGCATCCTGACGATGAATATCGATACACAGGGTAATTTTAACCTAACGGGGAATTATGAAATCACTCAAGGGCAGTATAACTTTTCACTATTTAATGTAGTCAAACGGCAGTTTGATATTCAACCGGGAGGGCGAATAACATGGTTTGGCGACCCTTATCAAGGAGTCATGAATCTCAAGGCTGTCTACGAGGAAAATATTTCGCTACAACCCTTACTCTCCTCATCTGCAGCTTCAGAAAATAGCCAGATGCGACGACGCTATCCACTCAAAGTACTGATGGACCTGCAAGGTGAATTGCTGTCACCTGACATTAAGTTTGGTTTTGACTTTACCGAATTCCCGTCCAGTGGAGATGTACAAACAACTATCTCGGCTTTCCAAAATAGACTAAATGCAGACGAACAGGAGATGAATCGACAGGTTTTCTCCGTAATCATGACCCGAAACTTGTCTCCTGAAGGGCAGTTTTCTGGGGTTTCGACCATTTCTTCCAGTCTTGGAAATCTGCTTTCCTCCCAGCTCAATAGCTTCATTGGTCAGGTGGATAAAAACCTCGAAGTGAATATTGATCTGGCAACCTTGGATCAAAATGCACTTGAGACTTTCCAGCTCAGCGTAGCTTATACATTTCTCGATGGGAGACTTCGGGTTTCTAGGGATGGCGGCTTCACCGATAATCAGGGCAATGCCAGTGCTGCATCCATCATCGGGGACTGGCAGGCAGAATATCTTATCACGGATGACGGAGTATATCGGCTCCGAATTTTCAACCGAAACAATTACAATACTTTTACGTCACTTTCCCTCACTCAAAACGTACTGACTTACGGCGCTTCGCTTACGCAGAACGTGTCATTCAATTCATTTTCGGAGCTATTCAAAAAGATCACAGGCAGAAATGCTGAAAAACTCAACATCACCGATACAGATGATTTCTTGAGGGACGATTACCAAGGGGACCAAGAGTGGAAGCCGTTAGACTTGGAAGATCTTCCACCTCGGAAAGTTCCTTCCGTCCCTCCCGCTAAAGACAGAATCCCATCAAAAGAAGATTTTTGAAACATTTGGAGTCACTCATCACTTTCATTCAAAAAAGACTTTATGGAAAAAATTACACTTTTTTGGTATCGGAGAGACATTAGACTTGAAGACAACACAGGACTTTTTTATGCCCTTCAGCAGGAGAAAAATGTACTTCCGCTCTTTATTTTTGATCAAAACATTCTGGACAAATTAGAAGATAAAGCGGATGCCCGAGTAGAATTTATCCATTCTCAACTCTTAGAAATTAAATCTCAGCTTGAGAAAAGAGGGAGTTCTCTTCTGCTCCGATATGGAAACCCGGAACAGATCTATCGAGAACTTTTGCAGGAATTTGAAATTCAGGCGGTCTATACCAATAGGGATTATGAACCTTATGCAAAAGAGCGGGACGCCAAAATAGAAGCCTTGCTAAAAGAAAACAGTGTCACTTTTCTGAGCTTCAAAGATCAGGTGATTTTCGAGCCGGGAGAAATATTGAATGGTTCTGGTGAGTTTTATAAAGTGTTTACCCCGTTTTCCCGCAATTGGCAGGACAAATACAAATCCACCAAAGTGCAACCACTTGACAACCCAGCTTGGAAAAACCTTTATTCGACTCCTCCCCTTCCAGTTATTTCCCTTGTGGAAATGGGCTTTGAGAAAACTTCCATCCAAATCCCTCCAAAAGTCACAGACGAAGACTTAATCAGTAACTATGACAAAACCCGAAACTTCCCCGCACAAAAAGGGACATCGAGATTGGGGATTCATTTGAGGTTTGGAACCATTTCCGTTCGGAAATTGGCTCAGGTAGCTGCCCGGCTTAATGATACTTATCTAAATGAATTGATTTGGAGGGAATTTTATATGATGATTTTGGCTTATAGCCCACAAGTAGTGGATCGAGCTTTCAAGCCTGCCTATGATCAAATTCCCTGGAGAAATAACGAAGTAGAATTTCAGGCTTGGTGTGATGGCAAAACTGGTTTCCCAATTGTAGATGCAGGAATGCGGGAACTCAATGCCACCGGATATATGCACAACCGAGTACGGATGGTCGTGGCTTCTTTTCTCACCAAGCATTTGCTGATTGATTGGCGATGGGGAGAAGTGTATTTCGCTAAGAAGCTTCTCGACTTCGACCTGGCTTCAAACAATGGAGGTTGGCAATGGGCAGCGGGAACAGGCACAGATGCTCAACCTTACTTTCGGGTTTTCAACCCCGATTCACAGACAGAAAAGTTCGATAAGGACCTCAAGTATATCAAAAAGTGGATTCCTGAACTGGGAACATCCAATTACCCAAAACCCATTGTAGATCATAAATTTGCCAGAGAAAGAGCAATTGATACCTACAAGAAAGCACTTAATCAATGAACATCGGAGACAAAGTCAGATTACTACACGGAACAGAAGAAGGCATCATACGGAAGATTTCCTCATCCGGCAGGATTGAGGTAGAAATCGAAGATGGTTTCCTTATTCCGGCGATGAAATCTGAAGTAGTGATCATTGCTGAGGCGGAAACCAATTATTTCGGAAAGGATGCAGGTGTCACCAAAGAACCTGAAGCTCCACTTCCAATCTCCGGCCCAAAAGATCAGGGACTTTACTTGGCTTTTCTTCCGATCAATGATCAAAATCTGAGTCTTTACCTGATCAATGACAGCCATCAACCCTATCTCGCTCATACCTCCGAAGTCTTTGGAGCGAACCAACGAACGCTCTATGCAGGAACATTGAATCCTGGAGAAAGTAAGAAGATTGACGATCGTCTCATGAAGGAAATGGACGAGTGGCCGGCTTTTTTGGTTCGTTTTATCCCCATCCAAAACAAGCTGGAAAAAGCAATTCCTGCCTTTGAACGACAGCTGAAGATGAAAGCAACCCAGTTTTTCAAGCACTTGAGCAAAGCGCCGATCTTGGGGAAAAGCGTCTACCTTTTTGCTATGGAGCAGACGACCAAGGAACTGGATATTCGCAGTCTCAATGCAGAACTCAATCAAATTTCTTCCAAATCTGAGCCAATCAAGACCATCAAACCTGCCCGATCCATTGACCTGCACATTGAAGAACTTCATCCTGACCCGGATAAATTGAGCAATTCTGAAAAGATGCGGATTCAACTAGAGGTTTTTGAAAAAAATTTGAATCAGGCCCTTGCTTCGGGGATGGACGAGATCACTTTTATCCATGGTATGGGAAATGGTGTTTTGAGAAAAGAAATTCACAAGCGCCTCAGTCAATTAGGAAATATTAAGTACTTTCAGGATACCCAGAAAGACCAATGGGGCTACGGTGCTACCTTGGTTCGAATTTCCTAACCCATGCCTGTCAAGACTTCTCCTGTTTACCAGATTTTTGAGCTACAACATCAAGAGGCCAAAACACTTTTTTTGGCACTCGGAAAGCAGGTGAAATCCAAAAAAGCAATAGAATTGCAGACTAAGCTGGAATTTTTAGAGCTTTTTACGGATCTGATGGAAAAGGTTCATTTCGAAAATTCTACCCTTGGGAATGACCTCTTCACTCCCTTTAAATCCCTAAAAAAATCACTTCGTAAAACACATCACCTAAAACTAGTCGAACGAAATCTTAGGTCAAGAGAGGAAAAAACAGGACTGCTTTACGATAGCTATCGGGAATACCTATTGGTTCAAAAAAGAAAAATCCAAAAAGAGTCTTTTGATTTAATTGTTGGTAGCACCTTGAAAATCTGGGATGATTTCAGCGAAAAAGCACATCAGACTAGTCGTGGAATCAAACCACTTACAATTAATACTGCAATCAATCAGCTTGTCCAAGAGGAGTTAGAGTCTGTTCATCGGGAACTCAAAACCCCTATATCAAGTCAAGGATTTCGGGATTTATTTGAGAGTCTTCGCAAAATAATCATGCTGGAAAACCTATTGATTCAGCTGGGCTTTAATCCAATTTTTGTTTCGGTCATACATGAGGAAATCAGCCAGCTGAAAGAAAATCTCAAGCCTTGGTACTCCAATCACTTGGCTTTTCAAACGCTTTCTGGATTCTTGGCAGAAAAAACCAGTATTTCTAAAAAGTACATGGATTGGATCAAAGAACTAAAGGAAGAAAAGAAAAGCCTGTCTTCCGAGACCGAAAAACAGGCTTTTTCATTACTTAATAAAGTCTTGGTCTGAATTAGATTTTTGACAAGGCTTGCAACAAATCATTTTTAAGATCTTCAGCGTCCTCTACTCCTACGCTTAGACGGATCAGAGAATCCACCAACCCTACTTTCTCTCGTTCTTCCCGAGGGATACTGGCATGCGTCATGGAAGCTGGATGACCGCAAAGCGATTCTACTCCT
Organism: uncultured Limnohabitans sp.; assembly: GCA_964441195.1. Classification (GTDB taxonomy): domain Bacteria; phylum Bacteroidota; class Bacteroidia; order Cytophagales; family Cyclobacteriaceae; genus Algoriphagus. Next base: position 7,991 of record CAYTXN010000035.1, on the reverse strand, counting down.
CCAAGTGATTCTGCTAGCGCAAAAAGCTCAAAATTCTCCATTACCGTTTTGGCATCTTCTATCCGGTTTCCTTTTAGGGTAAAAGAAATCATGCCGCCAAAGTCCCGCATTTGCTTTTTTGCAACAAGGTGATTTGGATGGTCCTCAAATCCTGGCCAATAAACTTTCTCCACCTTTGGGTGATTTTTCAAATAACTGGCAATAGTTTTTCCATTCTGACAGTGACGCTCCATTCGAAGATGAAGTGTTTTGATTCCTCTCAGCACCAAAAAGCAGTCTTGAGGACCCGGAGTTGCACCGCATGCATTTTGCAAAAAGACCAGTCTAGCGGCTAGTTCATCATCATTGACAACCAAAGCTCCCATCACCACATCTGAGTGTCCACCAAGATATTTGGTCACGGAGTGCATGACAATATCAGCTCCAAAATCCAGTGGATTTTGCAAATACGGTGAAGCAAAAGTGTTATCCACCGCTAACAATAAATTATGCTTTTTGCTGAAAGCAGCTAAAGCCTCCAAGTCAATGATATTCATCATCGGATTGGTCGGAGTCTCTACCCAAACCATCTTAGTGTTTTCATTCACATAGGCAGAAAGTGATTCAGGGTCAGCCATCGGAACAAAGTGGAATTTGATGCCATATCGCTCAAATACTTTGGTAAAAAGTCGATAAGTTCCGCCATAGAGATCATTGGTCGAGATGATCTCATCCCCAGGATTGAAGAGCTTGATCACTGAGTCGATTGCACCTAGACCTGATGAAAAGCAGATGCCATGCTTTCCGTTTTCCAAAGCAGCTAGGCTGTTTTGCAGTGCGGTCCGTGTAGGATTGTGTGTCCGGCTGTATTCATAGCCTTGATGATCTCCCGGCGATTTTTGGACGTAAGTGGACGTCTGATAAATTGGGGTCATGATGGCCCCTGTAGATGGGTCAGGGCTTACGCCCGCATGAATGGCTTTGGTACCAAATTTCATATAGCTTCTTGAGTTTATATTCTTTACGTAGAGATTTCCTGAGGGGAGGATGATTTCCGGTGAAAATCCGATTTTGCGTGCTAAACTTGCCGAGAATTTCTTCTAAAAACTCTCGCAATAGCCCGTCAAAGATGACAAAAAAGGTCAGCATATTCAAGACAATAGCCACCTACTTCAGAGAACATCCATGGGCTACAATTGGTTGGATTTGGGTGACTTTAATGCCGGGTATTGGAAGTCTGATCTTATTTTCAAACTTTTCTAACTTGGAGAATTTAGGCCTTGATGGCCTTTTTGATCACCTCAGCTTTACCTTTTTAACGGCTATTTTACTTGGTTTTGCGCTTTTACCAACAACACTTACCGCTCTTGCCACCGGTTATTTCTTTGGCTGGATTGGATTTCCCGGATTGTTTTTTGGCTACCTGTTTGCCAATGTGATTGGATACGCGCTAGGAAAAACGCTTAACGCGAACTTTTTACCACTTCTTTCACTTCAAAGGCCGGAGTTTAAACAGCAGTTGGAAAGGAGAATTCAACATCCAGAAAGCTTGATTTTTTTTATCCGAATCAGTCCGGTTGTTCCTTTTGCGATTTCCAATTTCCTTTTTGCTTCGCTAAAAATCGATCTTAAAAAAGTCCTCCTTTATGGGATTCCCGGTATGCTCCCACGAACTCTGATTGCATTTGCAACGGGGCTATTGGCAAGTTCATTTTTGGATGCAAAAAAAGCCATGAATGATCCTGTTCAATGGATCATCCTGGCCGTTTTGTTTGTCGTTAGTTTTTGGGGGCTCTATCGAAATTGGAAATCTGCTAAAAACTAGCGCAGCAGGTACATTTTACCATATCCCTTCGTAAATCCACGATCACCGGCAGTCGGTCGATGCTCCATGAATTGGCCGTTTTTACGGATCAAAACTCGATAGATGTATACGCCATTTGCCAACTTATCTCCAAATTCATCCCGTCCATCCCAAGCATATTCGGTCAAATTATTTCCTATGCGAATAGGTCCAAGTTCGTTTTGAAGGATTTCTCTGACCACTTTGCCTGTCACGGTCATTATCTGAATCTTGATTTCATCCGGGATTTCTGCCCCCGTCAACGTGAAAACGAATCGGACTGAAGTACTGAATGGATTAGGATACGGATAGAAGTTAGTAATCTGAGACTCATTGACTACTTCAAAGGTGATTTCATAAGGCTCAGGAGAGTCCTCATTGGTAATTCTCAAGGTATAAATCCCATCTTCCAATGGACCAGGAATGAACGAAACCCGAAAGCTTTCATTCTCAGAAGCCGGAGTCCAAGTCAGATTGGGATTGGAGAAATTGACTTTGGCATATTGACAACCTTCGCAGTTTTGCTTCAGGAAAATTTCCATCCCGAGGGTATCTTTTTTGTAGAGCAAAGTTTGATCGTTTTTAAGCAGCGCCGTGACCATCACATTTGGAGACACCAAATCCCCATCCATGATGTAGATTCCGTCAAAATTCACGTCCAAAAGCGAAGTGGAATTATCCCCTTCGACCTCGAAAGCCACTCCCAAATCGATCTGATTGTTTCGATAGGTTTGTTCGCGAAGAATCCTTGGATTGGCGAAAACTTCCAGTTCAGTTTCACCGGGTCTACCGATACTATTGAACTCCACGGTAAACTCAGCTTGCTCGCCAGCTTTGACTGCAGGCAGTTTTATGGTGAAATTTTCGACTTTTTTGGACGTAACATTGGTCATTTTGTAATCCACCTGAATCGAATCCAGAAAATCATATATGGAAGCATTTTTGAAAATGAAATCTATTTTGGAACTCTGCCCCTCTCTCAATCGGATTCGATCACTAGGATTTTTCTCCAAAAGAACTCCTTCAGGCACCCCTTCAAAATTTACCTGCCACTTGTCCAGCTGGGCTGGCTTGGTGGAATTTTTATCATCCATCTCATACCTAAGCCTGAGGTAAGGATAGCTCATTGGATTGATGAACGAGAGGTCAATTTCCTTTTCTAAAGTATTTGCAAGCAGGACCGTTTCATCTCCACTTTCTGAGACTCCCAAAATATCAAATTGGGTGAAATCCTCTTCATTGATCCAATTTCTGGCATTTACATTTTGGAAAAACCGCTCCCAAGTCGATGCCGGACCTATTCTTGGGGAAAGAATTACACCATTGGTGAAATAGCCTTCAATACCTGTTTTGAAACTTAAGGTTTGTTGTGCCGAAGGTTGCTCAAAATTTGGATTGCCTACGATCTCAATGGATTCACCCGGTCGCATCCCTTTTCTCCCGTAAAGAATGTAAGGATCTCCGGTTTTCAACGCTCTAAGTGTAGCTTCATTTGCTCCAAACTCTCGCAAGCTTTGGTAAGCTCGATCAGGCCAAGCATCAAAAGTCACGTTCCCAACAGTGAAAATGACCACATAATCCCCCTCTTTCACCCCTCTGACGTAGTCCTGCAAAATCGTATTTCCCGGAGTGGTAATCCAGGCATTTTGGATGCTTTGGATCATTTGAGGAACTCTACCGCAAGCCCTGGAATCAAGTATGTCAAATCCCGGAACCGGAACGGCTAAATAGGGAAGTAAGGTTTTTTGATCAATTGCAACCAGACCAATCGATCCGTTGGGGCAAAGTCGACTGTTTGCATTATTTACATTATCAATGATCTGGGGGATATTGTCATAATAGAACTGGGTATTACGGAAATTGAGTGAGTCCACGCCTGTTCCAATGGTAAACACTTCGATATTCGTTTTTTGGCTTATGTATTCCCAGGATTTTCTAGTTTGACCAAGCTCAATATTTTCAAGTTGACTTTGATCCAGCTGATCCTCTTCGCGTTGTGTCCAGCCATTGCCAGTATTTGGGATAAAAGAAAAACTACTTGTTGACCAAGCGTCTGTTTCACCGGCTTTTGGTTCCTGATAGCGAGATCTCCAGTAATAGGTGGTGGAATCATTTCCAGCCGAAAGATTGACTGGCCACTCAACCAATCCCGAAGTGGTCGAACGAAGTTCTTTTCTAAATGTAGAATTGAAGTTGATTGTCGTATCCAGTTGGATGATTAGCGTTCTGTTTTCGGTCAGCTTTCCAGGGGCTTGAGTGATCAGATTGAGTTCTTTTTGGTTGACAATACCAAAATCAGTAGGATATAAATTGATCGTTCCACTTAGCGAAATGAACGAAGTATAAGTAATAGAATTATTGGCAAAAGTCATTTCCGGAACTGACTGATCAGTATTCAAAGAGATCGTAAATTGATTTTCCCCGGCCGCATCGAGCTGAAAATTTGGGATAGAAAAAACTAAGGTGTCGGATCTTGAAATGGACGGAATTCTTACCGGATCAAAACTTATTACACTTCCGTCAGGAAGTTTGCGATCTATCTTAAAATCCAAGGAATCCGGATTGACGATCCCAAGATTTCGGACGACAAA
>CAYTXN010000035.1:0-3478 GCA_964441195.1 uncultured Limnohabitans sp. | reverse complement strand
ACCCAATCTTCTCCTTGGGTATAGATCGTAGTAAAAGCACTTCCGTAATCACAACCATTGAACAGCATGACTGGGTATTTTCCCTTATTGGCATAACCCAAAGTGGGATCAGAGGCAAAGCCAATTTCAATATCAATGATGGTAGGTGCTCCGTGACCGAAAAATGTCAACATGGATCGACCTTCGTTGATGTCACCGGAAATATCAATGACCTCCACTACAGAATTGGATCGCTTTCTATAGGTCTGTACGTTTCCTCCCAGAAAAGGCCCCTCGGCTATGGCTTTGAAGCCATTGAGAAAACTAAAGTATCGTTCCAACTCGAATTCTGAAACACCCCCTGAGAGGTGAATCAATTCCTTCTGCCATGGTTCGCTTGCTCCAACTTGATCTTTTTCAATAGCCTTGTCGAGATAGTCGGCTAACTGCTGGGAATTTTTTGCTGGAATTCTACCCACAGCAAAGGCTGGAGTTGTAAGATTCTCAGGGTCAATTTGAAGTGCATAGACATTATCCGAAAAAGGATATCCACCCACTGGGACCAAATCCTGAAATGCAAAAGCCTCAGGGGATTTACGATAAAAGACGTTTTGATTATTTAATCTGGCTTGGGAATAAATCGCCATTGACCTAGCTGCCAAAAGCACATGCGTAGGCTTGTGAACTGGGTAATAAGCTTTAAAAAATTCATACAAGGCAACTGAAGACTTTTCTCCATACCCAAACTGATCGTAGATTTCCTCTACCCTCACTGTCAGCGTGTCAAACCCTCCACCCAAGGCCGACGCCCGATGTTGCGCATACATCTTCAGTGGATTGGCGTATTTGGAACTCGCTTTTTCCAATTCTCGATGACCAACAATGACATAATTAGCTGCTTGGGCAAGGTAATTTCTGAACCTCACCTTCTGCATTGTTCCAACTGGAAAAACAGAATTATCAGACTGAATCCAAATTTTGCTGGGCTGACCAGGAACAGTTGCAGTGAAGCTCATGGCCGTACCTGTTTTGGCGATGGCTATTTTTTCGGCGCTGTAGAGATCTGATATATCAACTGCTACATAATTCTCCTGAACTTGATTGATCACAGTTCGCTGATTTCCGGCTGGAAAAATCATCAGACGTGGTTCGAAATTTCCTGCCTGCACTGGCTTCTTAAAAGTAATTTTAGCGTAGGCTACTGAGACATTGTCAACAGACTGTGGTCCCTGTGGCAGCACCTTTACCACCAGCGATCCATTTGCATTGAAATCACTCATCTGCAAATCCAAGGTAAGCTGTGGATTTTCAAAACCAGTAAAACTGGACTGAGTCAATGCTCGCTGTGTTCCAGTAAGTGGGCCCGCACTGATAGAAACTACATGGCTATTCTCTGACCTTCCGACTAATCCTATTTCTAATTGAGCTGCACCTGAATTAAGAAGTGTCCCTAACCCCGAAAAAGTCAAATCTCTTGCGTTTCCTTTTGTGATCACGGTACCCATCCATCCCTGACCTAGATCATAGGAAGAAAGTCTAAATCCTAAAGCATATGCTCGGCCCAAGGAATACTGATCTGAAAACACCTGTAGCTGCTGAGTTTCATAGCTGGTAATCTGCGGAAGATTTGCAGCTGGAACCGGCCTTTGGCTCATCCGTTTCCCGGGTGTCCCCGGAGTAACGGTTAGGAAAAATGCAGTGGTATCCGTGTAGGTGTTGTAATATGGATTTGGGACAGTGGGAAGTGTAGTGTAAAGCTTTTTGTCCAATTCCCCATCATTTCTTATTCCATAAAAATCAATATAATCCTGAGGATCAACTTTACCGTCATTTTCTCCTTCGACGTGGATGGCTACTTCTTTTCCTCGATGAAAAACCCGAATCATCCTAGGATCAAGGGTGGAAAGATTTAATCCTGAAGCTTGAAGTACATCGGCTGAAACTCGATAAATCCCATCCTGAGCAGTCGGGATTTTGTAATAGGTTAATGAGTAATCATACCATATTGGATCTTGGGCTTTTGCAATAAACATCGCAAAAAACACGATCAAACAAGTCAGAAAGGTTTTTTGGATTCTCATCTTTCCCAAGCTTTAAATTTTCTAAAATCTGAAGAAAGCTTTTCCAAACTCACTTTTATACTAAAAATATGTGAATAGGGACTCTCAGATACATCTCCTAAATCCGAAAGCGCATAATCAATCTGGAAGCGCTCATTCAAAATCACTCCCAATCCCGCTGAAGGCATGTAGTTCATGGTTTCATTCCCCTGAAAATCTTTGATGTACTGGAAATTACTTATTCCTCCACGTACAAATACCAATTGCTTGAAGCCTAACTCCAAACCAAACCTAGGATCAATGCTAATTGCTGAAGAGGATATCACCGTATTTCGTGCTCCGTCAAAGGTGGTTTCTAAATCCAAAGCTGTCAACAAGTTAAATTGTTCGCCAAGTTTCCAATCGTATGTAATACTGGCAATCGCTTTAGGCAATGTGATCTCTACTGAATTGATTGGCACTTCATTATTCGTCTGCGAGTAGATATCACGAACCATTTCGGCATCATGCGTCCATGCATTGTAAGTGGTGGTGATGTCTCTGACCATCAAGCCAAAAGTCATTCGCTTTTGGATGTAAATTCCTCCCACATCCAATCCAAAACCCCATGCCTGTGCAAACTTCCCAACATTGCGGTGAATTACCTTTGCATTAGCACCGAGCTTGATCTTGTCAGAAATATCTCTTGCAAAACTGAGCAGTAAGGCATAATCTGCGGCATTGAAGAACTGGATATTATTGTAATTGATTGCGCCGTTGGCATCGTAGAGAAATCTCGTGTCCGGAATATCATCCACCCCGAAACGAATCAGCGACACGGCGACACGGTTTTGATTTCCAATCGGAGTACTGAATCCAAGATAATCATATTGAGCAATCCCCGCGAAGTATTCCGCATGCATTAGTGAGAATTCATATTGATGTTGAATTCCTGTAAGTGCCGCAGGGTTCCAGTAGGCAGCCGTTACATCTCGCACAGCTCCGACTTGTGCTCCTCCCATTCCAAGCGCTCTTGCACTGACTCCAATGCTGAGAAACTCATTGGAATATTTTGGAGTAAGATCTTGGGAAAAGACAGGGCTTGCCCAAAAAACTTGAACCAAAAAAAGGATGACGTAATAGAAAAATTTTGCTTTTTTCATTTTCACAGCTCCAAAATAATTCAAATTCAAAAACTCCTGCTACCTATTATGAAATTAAATCAATTAAACGCATTGTAATGTACATCATCGGACACTTTTCTGTCTCATAGTAGAACATGTCGATGTTCTCTCTCAGCAAGCAAGAAACCGGAAAGAAAAAATGTCTGCATTTTTTGAATTAGCAAAATCTCATTTTTTGAGCTTAAAAAGAACCTTTTTCAGAACTCGGGTATCCACACTCCATAGTTTTAACAAGGAATTAGGTTATACAAGGTAGCTTAGAAAAGATTGGTATCA
>CAYTXN010000034.1:7877-16086 GCA_964441195.1 uncultured Limnohabitans sp. | reverse complement strand
TATTTCGCTTCAAACTCATAAATTTATGGACATCCCCTGAGTTCATGCGCCCTGTATTTCTCTTTCTGGTAGTTTTTTTTCTGATTTTCCACGCGGAAGCTCAGACTTATTCTATTATAGACAGCAGGGCAATCAGATTTTTTCAAGAAGGGGAGGAGTTGACACTTTCTCGTCAGTATGATCAGGCATTCGCAAAATATCAAGCCGCTATCGCTAGGGAAGCATCGTTTTTGGAGGCTTATGTCAAAGCTTCCCAGTTGCTGATTACGCAAGGTAAATTGGAAGAGGCCGAGAAAATGGCTTTGGAAGGAAAGACTAGATTAAGCGGGAAAAATGCTACCTCGACACACGTGGCAGATTATGGTTGGCTCTTTTCAAACCTTTATCTCAAGCAAGGAAAATTCACAGAGGCTTACCGGCAGTTTCAAGAAGTAGATCCGCTTTTTGATCAGGCTTTCAAAAAATCCTTGTATTACACTCAAATCAAAGCTCAGATGGATTTTTTAGGCCAAGAGTTGGGAGATGTAAGATCGATAGAGAAAGAAATACTGGAGTCGCCATTGAATGAATTTAAGTTGCAGTATTTTCCGGTATTGACAGCTGATGGGGAACAGATACTTTTCACCAAGCGGGACGGAACCGGGAACTTCGACAAGGAGGATATTTTCACGGCCTATGCGGATGGAAAAGGAAGTTGGACCAAGCCCCAAAGTCTCGCGCAAGCAATCAATTCTGCTTTTAATGAAGGAACTTGTTCAGTCACTGCCGACGGGAAGATTTTGATTTACACATCTTGTGATGCTCCGGATTCGCAGGGAAGTTGTGATCTATATATTGCCTACAAGATGAATGGAGCATGGCAAAGGCCGACAAATATGGGACCCAAGGTAAATTCAAGGTCTTGGGATTCACAACCTTCACTCTCTGCTGATGGGAGAATCCTGTTTTTCTCCTCTAATCGGAGAGGTGGATTTGGTGGGAATGACATTTGGTACACCGTCAGGCAGAATGATGGATCATGGTCTGATTCCAAAAATCTTGGAAGCGTGGTTAATACCGCTAAGGATGAGATTTCTCCTTTTATGTTTTTCAATAATGAGATTCTGTTTTTTGCCTCAGATGGGCACCAAGGTTTTGGAGGGATGGATATCTTTCTAACTCGAGTGAAAAATGGAGAATTTCAAAAGCCAGAGAATCTTGGACTTCCGATCAATGATCATTTGGAGCAGGTTGCGCTTTTCATCACTGCCAAAAAAGATTACGCGTACTACACAGAGCTGACCAAGGAAGAAGAAGAAAACGATCGATCCTTACTTTACAGATTTAAATTCCCGGAGGAAATCTATCTAGGAGAAAATCTCACAGTAACAGAGGGCAAAGTTTTTAATGCCAAAACGGGACAACCTGTGGACGCGACACTTTCCTTAGTTTCCCTTACCAATGACAGTACGCTTTATCAATTTCAGTCTGATGGCAAGACCGGAGACTTCTTGATGTTGTATCCTGAAAATGCCGTTTCAGGACTCTATGTTGAGAAAAAGGGATTTCTTCCTAAAATTTATAATGTGGAGCGTGACAAACTCCAAAATGTGAAAGATTTAAAAGTGGAACTTACTCCTGTGGCATCCGGAGAGGCGTTTGTCTTCGAAAACGTCTTTTTTGAATTTGATAAGTTTGATTTGAAAACTGAATCTTTGACTTCGCTCAATCGCCTTAAAAAGTTTTTACTGGAAAATGCCAATGTTAACATTTTGATATCGGGTCATACTGACAATATTGGAAATGAGGGATACAATCAAATCTTAAGTTTGCAGCGTGCCAAAAGTGTTCAGAATTTTTTAGTGAAAGCAGGACTTCATCCCGGTCGAGTGATGGTGGAGGGTAAAGGAGATAAAGAACCTCTCGTGCCAAATTCTAGCCCAGAAAATCAAGCCTTAAACAGGCGGATAACTATTAAGATTCTTTAGAATACAAAATTTAATTTTGAATTAATCAGAATTTATATTTATAAAAGTCACTTGTTTAGTGCTTTTAATTATATGTCTATTGTCTATACATTAAATACAAAATATAATTCTAAATCTTATATAAAAATCATTTTTTATGTTTAGAATTTGAGTAAGGATAGGTGCTAAGAAAATTAAAGAATAGGACTATATCTATTTTTTTCAAAATAGTTTTTTCGTTTGAATTGTAATATTTCAAGAATGTTAAATTTTTTTTATGCAAATTAACTTTTGTTAACATTGAGTTTTCGGAATAATGATCTGATTGCATTGATTTTTATTGTTTTATCGGAATATAATTCTGAATTAGTGAATATTATAAGATTTTTTACTTGTGAAGGTGTTGAAACTTTTACGAGTTTATCCTTGTAGTTACTTGAGATATTCAAAATTTAGAAATATCATTGAGTTTATTAAACCAAAATCTAACCAATATGAGGAAAGTTTTACTTCTAGGACTCATGCTTTTTCTTAGCAGCGCAGTAGTGTTTGCACAGGATCGCGTGATCACTGGTACCGTGACATCCGTGGAGGATAACATGGGCGTACCAGGAGCAACAGTTCTGGTGAAAGGAACAACCATTGGTACTGCCACCGATTTGGACGGCAAGTATTCAATCAGTGTTCCTGCCGGAAGCAATGTTTTGGTCTTCACATTTGTGGGATTGACTTCCCAAGAAGTGTCGATCGGAAATCAGACAACCATCAATGTTGCCTTGCAGCCTGATGTTCAGTCACTCTCTGAATTTGTAATCACATCTTATGGTGATCAATCAAAAAGAGAAATTACCGGTGCTATTTCATCTGTGAAAGGTGAGGTATTTGAAAATTTACCTATGCAATCTTTCGACCGTGCGATGCAAGGACGAATTGCGGGTGTACAGGTTACTTCTACTTCTGGTCAGCCGGGTGGTGCACTTAACGTGCGTATTCGTGGTGTAGGTTCGATCAACGCAGGCAATGATCCACTTTACATTGTAGATGGTGTGCAACTTGGTGGGGGAGCTTCTACTTCCACTCAAGGAGACCAAAACCCTCTAGCTTCCATCAACCCGAATGACATCGAATCTATCGAGGTATTGAAAGACGCAGCAGCAGCTTCCATTTATGGTGCACAGGCAGCGAATGGTGTGGTTTTGATTACTACCAAAAAAGGTAAAAAAGGTGCAACACAAACAAAGATATCTATTCAAGAGGGTATCGTACAGCCTTTGAATCTTTATAATGTAATGAATGCCCGTCAATTGGCAGGAATTAAAAGAGACGCATTTATCAATGCAGGTCTGAATCCAGCAAATGCAGCCGCAGCTTATGGTAATCCTGAAGATCCAGCCCTTCAATCATATGATTGGGTAGATGCGCTATATAGAGATGCTCGATTGAGTGTATATGATTTGAGTATGTCCGGTGGAGATGAAAAGACGAGTTTTTATATTTCTGGCGCCTACACAAAACAAGAAGGTCAAATTATACAGTCTCAATATGAGAGAGGAACTGGTCGTTTGAATATTACTCACAGACCAAATAAAAAACTGACCGTATCCGCTAATTTGTCTCTGGCAGCCCAAAAGACGAATGGTACAATTGCTAACGGAAACTTCGTAAATGGTCCCTTCACAGCAGGCTTCACTAGTAGGCCCAATGTGCCAATTTATGATGAAGATGGAGGCTTTGCACGATATCCTTCTGCTCACAATTTCGGTTATAATATCGTACAGGGTGTATTTCAAGAAACCAGAAAGGGAACTTCAGTACAAACTGTTTCTAACTTACAGCTGAATTATCAAATCATACCTTGGTTGAGCTGGACATCTTACTTCGGAGTGGATTTCTCAGATGGTCGAGATCAAAATAATCGTCCTAGTACGATCCCTGTATTCTCCTCTTATGGAGGATCTTCCTTCTTCCAGGATGATAGAAGGTTAAATTACAATACCAATCATAATTTCAATTTCAGTAAGAAATTTAATGATGTTCACACGGTATCTGGTATCGCAGGTTTTGAGTACAAAGGATTTGAAAGAGAGATTATTAATGCTACTGGTCGTGGGTTCGCTGATCCAACACTCGTTTATCTTCAAAATGCCGCAACTCCGTTCGCAATTGGTGGTTCTTTCACAGAATACAAAAGAGCAGGTTTCTTCGGTCAGGCAAAATATGATTATGATGATCGTTATACTGCAGACTTCACTATCAGAAGAGATGGTCACTCACGCTTCGGAGAGCAGAACAAGTGGGGTACATTTGGTGCAGCGTCAGTAGGATGGAGGATTTCTTCTGAAGGGTTCATGCAGGGGCTTACCTGGCTGGATAACCTTAGAGTGAGAGCTTCTTACGGTATCACTGGTAACTCTGAAATCGATAACTTCGCTTCCAGAACCCTAGTAGGAAATACAGGACAGTATTTAGGATCGGGTGCTTTGGCTCTTTCTCAGCTTGGCAATGACTTGCTTACATGGGAAGAGGCAGAAACTTTCAACATAGGGTTGGATGCGACAATTTTCAATGGTAGAGTTATTACAACAGTTGATTTCTGGAGAAAAAATTCCTCTTCGTTATTATTTGATACCCCACTTCCAAACGATTCAGGATTTGGGTCTATTACTAGGAATGCAGGTCTACTTAGAAATCAAGGAGTTGACATTGATGTGCAAACTGTAAATATTGTTGCTGGGAAATTCCAGTGGAGTACTGGTTTCAACATCACCTTCTTGGAGAATGAGCTGTTAGAGCTATATGACGGATTGGACAGAATCGGTAACACCCTTATTGTAGGAAAGCCTATCCAATTCTGGTACACACATCAATATTTGGGTGTGAACCCGGCAAATGGCCGTGCATTGTATGCAGATGCTGACAACAACCCAACTTACATCGTAGGAGAATCTACCTTGAGATACATAGGAAGTGGACTTCCGAACAGTTATGGTGGCCTAACCAACTCATTCAGCTATGGTCCAGTTTCTTTGGAAGTATTCTTTCAGGGTCAATTCGGGAACTTAGCTGGAAATCAGGATCAGTTTAACCTTGAAAACTGGGGTTCAGGTACAGGAAACCTAAGAACCAATCAGTTGGATTATTGGAAAGCTCCAGGTGATGTAAAAACAGTAGGTAGACCATATGAAGGTGGCCAAGCACCAGGTACTTCTGCAATCAACACCTTCTCAACCAGATTCTTAAGCGATGGTGGTTACATTAGATTGAAGCAAGTGACTTTGAACTACACCATGTCAAGCGCAGCTGCTTCCAAGATCGGAATGAAAGGTTTGACTGCCTTTGTACAAGGATTGAATTTGACTACTTTCTCAAAATATCAAGGTCAGGATCCTGAGGTTGTCGGAATTGTTGGATTGGTGTCTATTGGTAGATATCCGAATCCAAGACAATTCTCTGCTGGTGTAAACTTAACCTTCTAATTCAGAAAATTAAGACATGAAAAATATAATAAGAACATTCATTCTTGGCAGTGCTTTGATTGCAGGATCTTGTACTGATCTTGAAGTGACTCCAAGACAGAGTTTGACTCCGGAGGTTACATTTGCAAATGCAACTGGGTATCAATCACTGGTATTTTCAACCTATGGAACTGCCAGAGGATTTAATCAGTATGGGCAGCAGTTTATAATAGCACCTGATGTGATGGCTGATAATCTTAGAATTATCGCTAATACTGGAAGGTATATTGGTCAGGAAGCTAATGCTGATAGAGCGCATATGGGAATGTGGACAACCGCTTACTGGTCTGCTATTAATAATACAAATATTATCATTGCTGGTATAGATGCGTCTGAAGGAGATGCTGCCTTAAAAACTAGAGTAAAGGCAGAAGCTTATTTCTTAAGAGCGCTTCACTACTTTGATTTTGCACGTATTTACGGATATGAGCCAGGCAAAGAAGTTGGTGGATTTAATAAGTCTGTAATTATCAGAACAGAACCAACATTAGGTTTCTCAAATGCAGACTTTAGAGCTAGATCGACTAATAGAGAGGTTTATGACTTGATTATTTCAGATCTTCAAGCTGCTATTTCAGGTTTGCCAAATGCTGCTTTAGGTTCAGCTAATGTTTACAGAGCGAGCAAAGGTTCTGCACAAGCGTTGCTTGCTAGAGTTTATCTTTATGATTCAAAATTTGCAGAGGCAGAAGCTATGGCTACTCAGGCAATGGCATCTTTCGGTTTGACTGATGCTGGGACAGGTCTTTTGACACCTGAAAACTACGTAGATGCATTCTCTACCTTCCCTAACCCAGAGTCTCTATTCGAAATTGAAATCAGATCTAACGACTGGAGCGGTGTAGATGGTGTTAACAACTCCGTAAGCTCACTTACAGCTAATGTTTTCCCAAGTGCGCAGTTTATTCTTACTACCACTGACGAATTATATGATTCGTATGAGGACGGTGATGTCAGAAAAGATGCATGGACAGCTACTACACGAACAGGTGCCTCTGGGACAGTCTATAGATCCAATAAGTGGTTGGGCGCCAAAGGTGATTTCCTTGAAAACCTCCCAATTATTAGAGCTTCTGAACTGTATATGATTAGAGCTGAGGCTAGATTCAGAACAGGAAACGCTGGTGGAGCAAGAGCAGATATCAATGCATTAAAAACAAACAGAGGTTTGGATGCTGTTGCAGCTGATTTGGCTGGGGATGCACTTTTTGCGGAGATTATGAATGAGCGTAGAAAAGAGTTCGTGTTGGAAGGCCACAGATGGTTTGACTTGAAGCGGAATGGTATGGATATCACGAAAGCTGGAAGGTTTGAGCCTGTACCGTATACTGATTACAGACTTCTTGCCCCTCTTCCGACTGCAGAATTACAATTGAATGAGCTGTTGGAGCAAAATCCTGGCTATAACTAAAATTAAATTTAAAAATGAAAAAGTTATATATCTATTTCGCAGTTGTATTTGCCTCCTTGGCAATGACTTCTTGCTTTGATGATCCGGGAACTGAAGTATTCATTGATCTAAATCAAGTTGAGTTTAATGCGGGCAATCTTCCTAATGGATTGACTGTAACTCAAACAAGAGCTAGTGACACCCAAACTGACCTTCTTCAGGTTCAAGTGAATAGAGTTTCTACGGATGGTTCGTCAGCAATTACAGTTAACATCGCAGTGGATCCTACCTCAACGGCTGTCAATGGTGTTCATTATTCCCTTCCATCCAACTCGGTAACGATTCCTGCTGGTGAATTTGTTGCAAATTTTCCAGTTACAATCTTGACTGGAAATATTGAGCCAACAGAAACACCACAATTGAAGCTGGTGATTGAATCAGCTACTGGAGCGGAATTGTCGCCTAACTACTCAGATCTTGCAATTAATATTCGAGTGGTTTGTCCTTCAGATATCTCTAAGGAGACTGATGTTTGGGTTGCTACAGGTGTTTCCCGTTTTGGTACATTCACAGCTGATGTGAAGGTAACACCTCTTGGGAATGGTCGCTATGTAATCTCTGACATTTCCGCAGGATTATATGCTGCTTTCGGATTTAGTACAACTCAAGAGGCTATCTATTCCGATAATTGTAATGCACTGACGTTCGTTCAAAGAAGACAAGCTGAATTTGGGATCTCTGCACCTACGGTTGATCCAAAGGTTGGAAGTTACAATTCAGCTACTAAAACAATGGTTGTTTACTGGAGTGATCCTCAAAATGGGATCAATGGAAAAACTACTTTAGTTAAGAAGTAATTAAGTTCAAATTTTTAAAAAGGAGGGATAATTCCCTCCTTTTTTTTTGCAAATGTTAACGAATAAGAGTTTAGGAGTGTTAAATAAAGTAATATTTTTGGGTGAAGGAAATATTAGCCAATAAATGCCAGTTGAGTTGAAACAGTAAGTAAAAGAATATATGGAGAGGGTTTTAAAAATCAGCAAATTCATTTTGCTAGCTGTGGGGATTTTATTCTTTGGTGAGCTGGCGTATTCACAAGAAGATCAATCGCTTCAAGCAAAGTGGGAAAATGCCAGAATTCAGAGTGAGCAAAATCTTCGAGGAAGAATGAATTTACTCAGACTCTCCATGCCTTTGAGTACCTATAGTTTTCCATTTCTCAAACAACAAGGAGGATTAACCCTTGAAGATGGTTATTTCTCAAAAATCCAATACCTGGATGAAGCTGGCTATCCGGTTATTTATGCTCCCCATAATGTCAATGCTGCAATCACCACAGGGGTTAATCATCTCCAGCC
>CAYTXN010000034.1:0-7777 GCA_964441195.1 uncultured Limnohabitans sp. | reverse complement strand
CCTTCAACTGGGAAGCGGATATTTCCAAAATGCTTGCTAATGCTTATGAGCCCTCATCCAAGCCCTCGGGTATGCTGATTTCAAATCATTCCTACGGAGTGGTATTGGGTTGGAGAAGGGATAATGCCACAACTTGGACTTGGTTTGGGAATCCATCAATTAGTACCGAAGAAGACTGGAGGTTTGGATTTTATTCTAGCAAGTCCCAAGCTATAGATGAATTGATTTATAGTAGACCCTATTATTCTGTGGTTTGGTCAGCGGGTAATGATCGTGATGATGTAGGAAATGGTACCCGTCCGCCAGATGGGCCTGAGGATACCATAGGTCCAGAAGGAGTAGCAAAAAATAATATAACTGTAGGTGCAGTATCTCAAGTCCTTGATTACACTGGTCCAAACTCGGTTTCCGTAAGTGCATTTTCCTCTTG
The DNA here is from genome assembly GCA_964441195.1 of uncultured Limnohabitans sp. GTDB lineage: Bacteria > Bacteroidota > Bacteroidia > Cytophagales > Cyclobacteriaceae > Algoriphagus. The sequence goes on along the minus strand of CAYTXN010000034.1, from coordinate 7,347 downwards.
GGGGCCAACTGACGATGGACGTATCAAACCGGATTTAGTTGGTATGGGAGTGAATGTGTTTAGTTCTTCTATAAATGCCTCAAATCAAGATTCCTATGCGAGTCTAAGTGGTACATCAATGTCTGCTCCAAATGTCACTGGTTCACTTTTCCTTTTGCAGCAATTATACGGACAACGGAATCCAGGAAGATTCATGCTGGCATCCACATTAAAGGCATTAGCGATTCATACTGCCAAAGAAGCAGGTCCTGCACCAGGACCTGATTACATGTATGGCTGGGGTCTTTTGGACGCTAAAGCATCAGCAGACCTTATTTTGAATGAGGATGGAAGCAGTAAATTGATTCGAGAGTTGATCTTGGATCAAGGAGCCACTTACCAATATGAATTTGTATCTGATGGTATTACTCCAATAAGTGCGACCATAGCATGGACAGATCCTGCTGGAAACCCCACAGGGTCAGCGGTAGATCCGACTGATTTGATGTTGGTCAATGACCTTGACCTTCGAATATTTGATGAGGATGGAGTTGAATTTTTTCCGTGGACTTTGAACCCGGCATTAGGCTCTTCAGCGAGAGGTGCTCAGAATAGTGACAACTTTAGAGATAATGTTGAAAAAGTATTTATTTCCTCCCCAACACCAAAAAAATACATCGTAAAAGTCACTCATAAAGGCGAATTAACTTTTGGAATGCAGCCATTTTCGCTCGTATTTACTGGAGGAGCTGTGGATGGGGCAGAAGAAACTCTTTATTGGATTGGAGGAGCTACTGGTGACTGGAGCGATCCTACTAAATGGTCACTGACTGCAAATGGACCTTCAGTTGGTAAAATCCCAGGTGCCGGAACACGGGTAGTTTTTGATGGACCTTCCGGTCAAAACAAAACGGTAAATCTAACTGCTTCTTCAAATGCATTTAGTGTCAATGTATTTGGAGATCAATTGCTTTCCTTGGATTTGAAATCTCAGTCACTTATGGTTTCAAATGGTTTTAGAATCAGCAATCAAATCACAGAGATTAAAAATGGATCCATAGTTTTTGACTCCGAAAGCACCAATGAACTACTGGTGGAATTTGGTCAGACATTATTTGAAAATACGTCGCTAGAATTCAATGGAGGCAACTGGCGAGTTATTTCTGGTTCCAAGCTCGACGAACTGTTGGTAGCCTCCTCGAAAGTCAATTTTGATATGGCTGTGTTGGAGGCAAAACAGATTCAAGTACTGGCTGGTGGAATATTAGACGGGGATTTTGAGGTCTTGAAATTTTCCGAATCCGTAACAGTAAATTCTGGTGGTCAACTTAAAGCGGGATTGAATGCTCGATTTGACGGTTCCGCTGGACAATTTTCGAATGCTTCAGCTAATCCATTCTCGAAATTGGAAGTACTTTCAGGAATACTTCAATTAGCAAGTGACGGAATAGATAATCTTGAAATTGTCGATGGAAAAGCCGTTTTAGGAAGTGCCACAGTGAATGTGGAAACCCTGAAACTTGGAGCTGGAAGTATACTTGAATTTGCTCAGGCAGGGACGTTCACAGTGTTGGATGCCATCACTTCAACAGCCACATCACAATCCAAAGCTTTGATCTCTGCTGTAAATGGGGGAAGCACACTTTCATTTGATACGTATAAAAAGCTTTGCTTTGACCATCTGAATGTAACCAATGTCAATAAATCAGGTCAGGGAATTATCAATTTGGGAACAGCCGCAACAATACAAAATGCTACTGGTTGGTTAAGTCAAGACTGTGATGAGGTATTATTTGCCAAATTCCAGTCTACATTCACCTGTGTTGGTGCTGCGGTTGATTTTGAAAATCAAAGTGAAGGAGCAGTTTCTGCTTACTTATGGGAATTTAAGCCAGGAGTTACTTCTACGCTAGAAAATCCAATATTCGTCTTTGACTCTCCAGGAAGCTATCCTGTGAAATTGACAATATCAAATAGTATGGGTTCAACTTCATTCGTTGAAGAAATAGAAATAACCGCAAATGATTTGGCAAAACCGATCATTGTAATCAACGGAAGTCAATTGACGTCACAACAACCCGGGGCCTCTTACCAGTGGTATCAAAATGGTCAGCCTATAACCGGAGCAAATGACCGAAGCTTTGTGGCTGAAGGAGATGGTTCTTATCAAGTAGCTATTTTCGATGCCTCTTGTAACCGACTTTCTGATCCGGTTATAATCTCTGCACTACCCGAAGCAGATTTAAGCAGGTTTGGTATTTTTGTTGGACCTATTCCGACCTATGATCAAGTAACCATTCAAATTAGCAACGAGTATAAAGGTCCTATCAGTTTTTCAATTGTTGATATGACTGGAAGGGTCTTCCTGACCAGGAGTGCCGGGAAAAACAGCCAAGATTTTACTGAAATAATTACCCTTCCTAGCCAAACAGGATTGTACCTATTACGAATTGAAACCAACGCTTTAACATTACACAAAAAATTAATTAAGTATTAAATGAAAAATTTATTAGTTCTAATAGCCTTACTCTTTTCTCAAGAATTATTTGCTCAGATTTCAAACATTAGCCTCAATGGCGCCCCGGCAAGATTGACTCCATACAGTGACATTGACGGATCCCCTTATTTGTTTTCAGATTGGGCAAAAGCAGATATAGGAACCACAAATGCAGGTCTCAAAGAAGACGTGGCTTATCGTTTTAATATCCATGATAATGAACTGGAGGTTGTAAATGAGGCCGGAAACACCATTTATCTCAATAAAGATTATGTGGAATATGTGGTGCTTCAGAGACCTTCTATTTTAATTGCCCAGAGTAATATTCAAGGATTGCTACCAAATTTACTGTTCAAAAAAGGTTTTGAATACATTAAAGGAGTTGGTCCAAAAGACCTTGTAAATGTACTGGCTGAAGGAAAAAAATACACTTTGGTTCGCAGGTTTTACTCAGATTTGGTGACTCCACCGAAAAATAGCTACGCTCCAACAGCAGGAAGGATGTTTGTTTTTGAAGAAACCTATTTTTTGATCAATTCAAATTTTGAAGTTTCCAATGTTAGAGCTAGAACAAATGTGATTGTAAAGGCGCTCGATCCAGCCGATCAGGAAAAAGCCAAGAAAATAATTAAAGAAGGAAAATTAGATTTAAGTAGAGAGGATCATGTGGTTTTGTTTTTTACTGAATTGAACAAAGCTTAATAATACACTGCCCGGTAAATGCCGGGCATTTTCATTTTTCGACTTTTTCTTATAGCTATACTTTTTCCCTAACTTCGCATCGAATTAAAAGGTAGATGATCCACGTTTGCAGAAAAGAGCATTTCAATGCAGCCCATAAGCTATGGAATCCGAAATGGTCTGATGAGAAAAATTTTGAAGTTTTTGGCCCTTGTGCCAATGTCAACTGGCACGGGCATAATTTTGAGTTGATCGTAACGGTAAAAGGACTTCCTGATCCCGAAACTGGCTTTGTGGTGGACTTAAAGCAATTGAGCACAGTGATCAGAAAGCTGGTAATTGACAAGGTTGATCACAAGAACCTTAATATGGATGTCGATTTTATGCTTGGAAAAATGGCGAGTTGTGAGATTTTGGTGATGGAATTTTGGAAAATCCTTGAGCCAGCTGTCAAGGAAATTACTCCTCATGGTGGATTGTATAAGCTAACGCTTTACGAGACTCCGAGGAATTTTGTGGAGTACTTTGGGGGTTGAAATTTCACCACAGAGTACACAGAGAATAGGGAGATTTTTTAACTTTATTCTGGAAATAGATTTTTGCTCATATCAAAAGGTTAAAAATGAATGATTTTTTGCTAACGGATAAGATAATTGCGGAGGCTATTTATGTTCACAGGCAATTGGGACCAGGCCTTTTGGAAAGCACTTATCAAAGCTGTCTTTTTTATAGATTAGTCCAAGCTGGATTGAAAGTGGAAAAAGAAAAGTCATTACCTGTCATCTTTGATGGGGTTCAAATTGAATGTGGTTATCGACTGGATTTGGTTGTGGAAGACCAAGTCGTATTAGAACTAAAAAGTATTAAAAAGTTGAAAGATATCCATTTGGCTCAAATGATCACTTATTTAAAGTTAGGAAAGTATCCAACTGGACTTTTAATGAATTTTAACGTTGCTCGTTTGGTTGATGGTTTAAGACGTGTTAAAGCCTAAATCTCCATTTACTCTGTGACCTCTGTGGTTAAATGAAAAAAATCTACATCATTTCAGGCGAACGATCCGGCGACTTACACGCATCTAACTTGGTTTTGGTTATTCAAAAGCTGGAGCCTAATGTGCAGTTTCGGGGAATGGGAGGTAACTACTCCAAAGAAGCTGGAGTGGACCTAGCCGTTGATTATTCAGCGGTCGCAGTGATGGGTTTTTTGGAAGTTGTATTGGGTTTTCGCAAGGTTCTCAAATACCTAAATCTGGTTAAAAAAGATCTTTTGGCTTATCAGCCAGATGCTTTAATATTGGTTGACTATGGCGGATTCAACATGAAAATCGCTGCCTTTGCGAAAGAAAATAATATTCCGGTTCATTATTACATTCCACCAAAAGTCTGGGCTTGGAATCAGAAAAGAGCCTTGAAGCTGAAGAAATTTACTGATCAGATTTATTCTATTCTTCCATTCGAACCTGAGTTTTTTGAGAAGTTTGACATGAAAGTCAATTTTGTAGGGAATCCTCTTTTGGATGAAATCCGAAAGTTTAAACCGCATGATTTTTTCTTTCAGAAAAACGAAATCAGCTATCAGCCGATTGTAGCATTACTTCCTGGGAGCAGAAAACAGGAAATCAAAGCGATGTTGGATCGAATGGTTTCGCTTGTTAAGGAATTCCCCAACGCTCAATTTGTAATTGCGGGAGTAGATAGTTTGCCGGAATCGGCCTATTTGGGAGCAAAAAATGCTGGAATAAAAGTGGTCTTTAACCAAACCTATGATTTGCTTAGCCATGCTACCGCTGCAGTAGTTACTTCTGGAACGGCAACATTGGAGACGGCACTATTTCGAGTTCCACAGGTTGTTGTTTATCGGACTTCGGCTATTTCATATAGGATTGCGAAGAACCTGATCCGTGTACCTTTCATTTCTTTGGTCAACCTTATAGCTGGAAAAGAAGTGGTGAAGGAATTAATTCAAAATGATTTTTCTATAGAGAATCTAAAAATTGAATTGAATCGAATTTTTTCCAATGTGGTGTACAAAGGTCAAATGCTTCAGGGCTACGATCTGATTCAAGAAAGAATTGGGAAAGGTTCTGCTTCAGATACTACGGCAGAATTGATTTTGCAATCCCTGAAAAAATAAAACCCCGACTCTCGCCGGGGTTTTTCAGTTTAAGCAACCTGAAGTCGCTTGAATTTTGATTTGTCAAATTGCGATCTCGCGTAGTCTTCGTCTATGACCAATTCTTTGATCGTGTCGTCAGAAGGCAATTCGTACATCGCATCAGTGACGATTGCTTCACAAATAGATCGAAGACCTCTAGCACCGAGTTTGTATTCGTCAGCTTTGTCAACAATGAAATCCAGAGCACTTTCCTCAAAAGTCAACTTAACTCCTTCCATAGCCAAAAGCTTCGTGTATTGCTTTACTAGAGCATTTTTAGGTTCTGTCAAAATCCGCTTTAAGGCATCTTTGTGTAGTGGATCCAAATGCGTCAAGACAGGAAGACGTCCGATAAGTTCGGGAATTAAACCAAATGCTTTTAGATCCTGCGCAGTGACATATTGAAGAAGATTTTCACGATCTGCCTGAGGGGTTTCACTAGTTTTCGCAAAGCCCATCGGTTGCGTATTCAATCGCTTTCCAATGTGTCTTGCAATTCCGTCAAAAGCACCACCGCAGATAAATAGGATGTTTTCCGTATTCACAGCGATCATTTTCTGATCGGGATGCTTTCTGCCGCCTTGAGGTGGTACATTGACCATGGTTCCTTCCAATAGCTTGAGCATCGCCTGCTGTACACCTTCTCCACTTACATCACGGGTGATAGACGGATTGTCTGATTTACGGGCAATCTTGTCCAATTCATCAATGTACACAATACCACGTTCCGCAGCTTCTACATTGTAATCAGCTGACTGAAGTAGTCGAGTTAGAATGCTTTCTACGTCTTCTCCGACATAGCCTGCTTCGGTCAAAACCGTAGCATCAGCGATGCAAAAAGGTACTTCTAGAGTTTTGGCGAGTGTCTTGGCCAAATAGGTCTTTCCAGTTCCGGTGTCGCCGACCATGATGACATTTGATTTTTCAATCTTGATTTCGTCATGATCGTCCTTTTGCTGAAGGCGCTTGTAGTGATTGTAAACAGCCACCGTAAGAACTTTTTTTGCTTCATCCTGTCCAATAACATATTGATCAAGGTAGGCGGTTAGCTCCTTCGGTTTCTTAAGTTTAAACTTGGGTTTTGAAGCCCCTGGCTTCTTGGTTTTGTCTTCTTCACCAAGAATCAAATGAGCTTGATCGATGCAGAAATTACATATATGGGCAGAAATACCCGATACCATCAGATCTACATCTTTTTTATTTCTGCCGCAAAAGGAGCAGGTTACTTGAGCCATTCTTTTATTTTTTAACTAAAACTTCATCAATTAAACCATATTCTTTGGCTTCAGGTGCCTTCAACCAATAATCTCTGTCAGAGTCACGTTCGATTTCTTCAATTGTTTTTCCAGTATGATTCGCAAGAATTTGATACAATTCCTCTCTCATAGAAAGGATAAGCTTCAAAGAAATCTCCATATCTCTGGACTGACCTTGCATACCCCCTGAAGGCTGATGAATCATTACTCGGGCATGCTGTAATGCGGATCTTTTGTTTTTTGCTCCACCGGCAAGTAATACTGCACCCATAGAAGCAGCAATTCCTGTACAGATTGTAGCAACATCAGGCCCAATGTACTGCATCGTATCATAGATTCCCAATCCTGCGGTTACTGATCCACCTGGGCTATTTACGTAGAGCAAAACATCTTTTTTGGCATCTACAGATTCCAAAAAAAGCAATTGTGCTACGATAATATTAGCAACGTGATCGTCAACTCCTGTCCCAAGGAAGATGATTCGATCCATGATCAATCTTGAAAAAACGTCGATCTCACGGAAATTCTGAGGTCTTTCCTCGATGACCGATCTTGTCATGTTTTCAATGTGCTGGGTATATTGGTCAAATGCCGTCCCGCTTACGCCTTGATTATGAATGGCGTATTTTCTGAATTCTTCTTTGCTAATCATTTTTGAGTTTGTTGTGGTAGACAAAAATAAAAAAGTCCTTTAAAAAAGGACTTTTGAATATAACTCTCTAAATCGATTTACTTCTCTAAAAGTTCCTTGAATTCATCGATTGAAATCTCCTTTTC
>CAYTXN010000033.1:8429-16208 GCA_964441195.1 uncultured Limnohabitans sp. | reverse complement strand
GACTTTTTCCATTTCCAGACCGTTGACTCCGGCACCGGTGCTGACCACAAAGACCTGATAAAGGACAATGAACAAGGAACCCAATCCTAATACTGCCAATCCGGCCACTCCAAGACCCATTACAGATCCTCCGGTAAAAGATACTTTAAGCGCATGTTTCAAACTGGTTCGAGCAGCTTGGGTGGTTCTGACATTGGCTTTAGTAGCGATTTTCATCCCGATATATCCTGCAAAAGCAGAAAGGAACGCGCCAATAATAAATGAAATAGCAATGGTAGGGTGGGAGGTCTCAACCAGCATTCCAGACCAGCCCAATACAATGGCTGCAATGACTGCGAAATAGGAAAGGACTTTCCATTCCGCTCTTAAAAATGCCATGGCACCGTCTGCGATATAACCCGCAAGTTCCACCATGTTTTTATCTCCTGTTTCCTGCTTGAGGACCCAAGAAGACTTGATAGCCATCGCGATCAGGCCAAGTATCCCTAGGGCTGGGACCATGTAAATCAACGCTTGTTCCATATTTTATTTTAATTCGATTTGGGTTATTGAAAATTAATTGGGCAAATATAGAATTTATCCAATACCAGCCAACCGGAAAGCGAAATAGGCGGTTATATAGATTTTCGATTTAATCGGAGCTGCCTGTAGGGGATTGAACTTCAACTAATTACTAGTGAGAGCCCTTATTTTAGGGTATTTTGAATTGTATATTTTATTTTTATTGGAAATAAAACTTGAGAAATGAAAAATGAATTTCGCGATTCCTTCCTAAATATGAACCCTGAAACTGAAAATTTAGGACCGGAACTTCTGTCCCTATGGTATGATGGAAAGGGTGACTGGAAAATGGCCCATGATCAAGTAGACCACTTATCAGGGAAAAGTGCAGCACGAGTTCACGCCTATTTGCACCGAAAAGAGGGAGATCTTTGGAATGCTGATTACTGGTATTCTAAAGCTGGAGAAAAGCAGCCAAATATTAGCCTTGATAGAGAATGGGAAGAATTGGTTCACCGATATTTGACTTAAGTACTTAGCTAAGGGCTTTTTTTGAAGTGTTCAAAACTTTAAGAATGTGCCGGAAGTTTTATCGGCATGGCCTTTATCTTAATCAATTTTATTCTCATTGCTATCTTTAATTCTAATCCAAAATCTCCACAAGATTTTATTTGGAAAAACCGTATTTTGATTATTCAGGATAATGAATCTGATTTGAGGTGGTTTCAACAAGATTTGAAGAAGAATTTGAATGATCGTAAGCTTTTAATTTTCCAATTTAAAGGAGGCCAATTGGAAAGATCCACCAGTGAACATCAAATAAAAACAGAAGATTTTTTGGAATTGCTTGAAAGCAAAAATTCAAAACACAATGCTTGGATTTTAATTGGCTTGGATGGGGGTGTTAAGAATTTTGGAGAGAAACGTCCACTACCAAAGGAAATTTTTAAGATTATTGATGCAATGCCGATGCGTCAGTCAGAAATCAAAAAATTCAACCGTTAAAATCTAGTTTAACTCATATTTGAATCAAAAACCACTGAAATATACCCTATATAGGGTATGTTTTTGGATTTTTTACCACTGTATTTTTGGGGGTATTTGTAAAAAAGTATTTATGAAATTCTTTTATCTATCTTCCAAACCCAACCATTTTGGACATTTTGAAATTCACGAAAAAGACTGTTTGGATATTCCAGACGCAATAGATCGAGATTACCTTGGGCCCTTTAATAATGGGAGGGAGGCCCAACGCAAAGCGATCCTGAGGGAGAAGGATTCAGTCTGTTGCGAAAAATGCTGTCAATCAAACTTCGAGGCATCCTTTAAGCAAAAAAAAGATAAGGACGAAAATCCTCGTTAAGATCTGTTTTTCATATTCAGACTTTTTTGAGTCCTTGAAAATTCTAATTTTGGATTTGTATTCGGGGTGTGGCGCAGTCCGGTAGCGTACACGTCTGGGGGGCGTGTGGTCGCAGGTTCAAATCCTGTCACCCCGACAACATAGGATTTCAAACAAAATCAAAACTCTGTAAATAGCTGATTTACAGAGTTTTTTGTTTTTGGGGTATTTCAAAAAACATCAAAAGAATGCATATTCCTGGTGTACTACTCCCAGCGTCATACCGATTTGACCTACATCATCGCTTTTACAGTTTGGATAAAATTGCTGAGTTTCATTTCAATAAATCTGAAGGATTTAATTGCTTCAATTCATTCTTTTCAAACCGGATGTTGTGCTAGTAATTAGTTTCTTACCTATCCGTTGGAGTGGTCAAAATCAATTCTACAAGGTTGGCTTGACCACAGGTGGGCTGAGCCGTTTGACGTTTCGTTGGGCTTTCAGTTCACTCACTAGATTGAGTATGTTTCTTCCACAATCATATAGCAATGCAATGGCAGGAAAATTAAGAAATCCATTTTTCTTGACTATTGCCTGTCTCAGAAGTAGAATTCCTGAGATGCTTTGAATGATGGCTGAGGCCAAAAAAAAGCTGCTTTTGATCTTAGAAACGGTACGAATTGAATTATTCATCTTGGAATTAGTTTCGGGATTCAAAAAGTGTTTTGCAAGGCGCGTACCACAGCTATTTTTTCGTGGTCTTTAAAAACTTGAAAGCCCTGATCCTAACTGATTTTAACTGTATTTCATGATTTTCCCTTGATTCAATTTACTTCTAGAAGTCGTATTTGGCCTATTTTTTCTTTTGAATACTAGTTCCAGAATTTCATCTCGTACCTGAATTTCTGACTGCTGTCTCCAAGATTGAATGAATAAACCTCATTATATAATCCTTTTCTGTGGTGTCGATGCCCCGAATTGTTACCGAAAACACCAAGTAAATTTTTCATCCTTCCTTATTTAAAAAAAACCACCCTTGAGTTATTGAATGAGTTTGGCTTTTTCAAGTGGAATAATCTTTTGGATTGAATTTTTAATCCCGGTTCCATGAAACTTTTTTTAGCTTGATAGACATCCTCATCGCGGTTTCGTAAGGATTTTTTAAACTGACTATAAAATTTTAAAACGGACATTTTTAGAAAGCTGGCAGAACTTGGGAATGCTAAGTTAATCGAGGTCCTCTTTGGATGGAAGTTTGTAGCATTCTAATCCCAGGTAATCATAAGTCCATTGAATGAACTTCAGTGGCCTTTAACCAAAAATCGAAACGCATTAGTTAAAACTCTAAACTTAAGATAAAAATGGAAACACCAAACTTCATGACTCCTTATTCCAAAGTACTCGAAAGACTGGAAGAAAAAGGGTACGGTCAGGAAATCTCTGTGGTAAAAAGCGGTGCTCAATTCGGAGGAAGTGGGAAAGCATATCCTCCTCTAGAGCTTAAAATCGTTAAAGTTTATCGCTTTGAAGGTGAATCAGATCCGGCAGACATGTCAATTGTTTATGCAATTCTAGCCACGGACGGCAATAAAGGTTTCATGATCAATGCATATGGTTCCTATTCGGGACAGGACAATGAATATTATGATGATTTCATTCGGGCGGTTCCCGTGGAAGAACTGGAGGATATATAGGAGTACAACTTGAATACCTAAACTAAAAAGACCATGAACTACCAAACAAGAGTTTTTGTCTCCACTAGCTTGTGGAACAAGCCTTTATCATTTCCTGCAATGAATAGAGATAGTTCAGAAGGAAAGGCGAAAATTTCTCCAGAGGAAAAGCCTTTCAATTTGCAGCGAACCGAAAACTTGCCAAAGCAAGAAGAAAGAACCCCAGGCCAACCTACTCGATCTGTTCCGGATAGTATTGACTTTCCGAAAGAAACACGTGAGGAAGGGCCTTCTGAGGAATTTATACAGACAGATCCAAACTGGACTAAAGAGAAGTCAAAAGAAGGTAATAAAGCCGCTAATGAGCGGACGAGAAACGAATGAAGTGAGGATAATTAATTGGAAATAAAGAGTTCAAAGTAGAGGACTCATTTTCCGATTTTTGAAATTCTTTCTATTCTGTCGATACAAGATTTATCCAAGATCACAAAATGGTGCGAAAGTTCTCTTTCGATTGGTTTAAATATCTAGGCTAAAACAGCCAAAAATCTAATATAGAGCACTTTTTAAAACTGATTTCAGCTATGAATAATCTGGATAGAAAACTGAATTCATCCAATAGTTCTGTGATCGCGGGATGAATCTGTCTTAGCCATTAAATTTTATGTATATCCGCTTTCTTACCAGTAACCCTATTAAATATCGTTTGAAGTTCCTTAGAACATGCTGTGGACCGTCGACCGTCGTCTGTGGACGATTAGCCGCAACTTCTAAAGTATATTTCTTTATTTCTGGCAGGATTGCGGATAATCAGATTAAATTTTTAAGCTTTTGAAATCTTTATGTAATGGGTCTATTGTTTTTGGACTGGTCAACCTCTCAATAAAAGTGATTTCACTATCTTTTCAATGAAAGACCGAATTGCTTCACACCAGGACTTTTTCAAAGATATTTTGGGAAAAGGAGTGGATATAGCTGAGGTACTGGAAAAATTGATGAAGAGAATTAAGTTCTTTATCTCCAAAGAAGTTTAAAAATTGACAAATAGCTTGTAACAGAAATCAGGAAAATTGCGGTTTTACCTTTCGCCAAGTCGACAGTTTAAATGCTGCACTTTCTGAATTTATTTAGCTGAAGCCCCTAGCCTAATATTTAGCTAAATCGTAGATTTTGAATAAATACTAGTCACACTTTTTACAAAATCCATTAGACCATGAAAACCAAAAATATAACTTTCCCCAATGCCAGTGGCGAGCAGTTGTCGGCCCGTCTGTACTTGCCTTTGGATGAAGTCCCGAGATTTTATGCGGTATTTGCCCATTGCTTTACTTGCTCCAAAAATTTCAAGGCTGTGAGTAATATTTCCGATACGCTAAGTCAGCTGGGAGTAGCAGTTTTAAGTTTTGATTTTACAGGTTTGGGAAAATCTGAGGGAGATTTTGGTGAGTCTGGCTTTTCCTCCAATGTTTCGGATTTGGTCATTGCCTCGCAGTATTTGGAGGAAAATTATGAAGCGCCAAAATTGATGATAGGCCATTCGCTAGGAGGTGCAGCCGTGATTTTTGCGGCAGCAAAACTGGATTCCATTCAAGCTGTGGTCACGATTGGCGCTCCTGCAGACCCACTTCATGTGACTAATTTATTTTCAAAAGATCTTGATCGAATTGAAAGCGAGGGTCGGGCAGAGGTTTCCATTGGAGGGAGGCCATTTACCTTAAGTCAGGAGTTTGTCAATGATCTGGAATCTCAAAACCTACTCGAAATCCTTCATGGAATGCGAAAAGCCTTTCTTTTCATGCATTCTCCTCAGGATACTGTAGTGGACCTATCCAATGCTGCCGAGCTGTATCAAGCAGCATATCATCCCAAGAGTTTTGTGAGCTTGAATGGAGCGGACCACTTGCTTTCGGAAGAAAAAGAAAGCCGCTATGTGGGAGAGCTGATTAGTACATGGTCGAAGAAATATCTGCCTGTGGAGGTTTCTGAAAATGATGTCAAAGGTCATCAGGTGAAGGTTCGCCTCGCTGGGGATTCCTATACTTCTGAGATTCTCACTCCCTTCCATCACCTTTTGGCCGATGAGCCCGAATCAGTAGGTGGGCAAAATCTTGGACCTACTCCCTACGATTTGCTCATGGCTTCCTTGGGTGCTTGCACTGCAATGACGCTGAAAATGTATGCCAACCGCAAGGGATGGGATTTGGAAGAGATCAACGTTTTTCTCAACCATGAGAAAGTCCATCAAAAAGATGCCGAAGATGCCAAAGATGGAAAGCTCTCAAAATTCACCCGCTACCTGGAAATCAAGGGGGAACTGACCGAAGAAATGAAAGAGAAATTATTGGAGATAGCAGATAAATGTCCGGTCCATAAAACGCTTCATGAGCCTATTTTGGTAGAAACCAGCTTCAAAGAACCGGACAATTGAATCTTACTATTACCAAAATAAAGATTTTTTAAAGTGATCATTTGAACTTGTCCAGTTCAGGACAGTTTGAAAAGATAGGAAAGGAATTTTTGTGCATTGAAATATTGAAATCATAATGAAAGCTATCTGGAACAACCAAATTATTGCCGAAAGCAATCAAACTATCATCATCGAAGGGAATCACTATTTCCCTCCTGATTCCGTCAAAAAGGAGTTTTTTAAGCCATCTGACACCCATACTACTTGCCCGTGGAAGGGTGTTGCCTCCTACTATTCTCTCGAAGTCGATGGTCAACTGAATAAAGATGCGGCCTGGTACTACCCGGATACCAAACCTATGGCTTCAGGAATCAAGGGTTATATTGCTTTCTGGAAAGGTGTCAAAGTCGAAAAATAATACTTGGCTAAATAAATATTGAATTGAATCAACCTCAGACCAAGCCCAACCTATCGATTCTGATGCGCCTGACTGCATCAGTATTGCTGGTATTCTTGGTTTTTATTCTCTTTTTCCAAGCAGAACTCATGGGGCTCATGGCCTCTTGGACGCAACAGGTACTTTCCTTTTTCGGAGGATATTACCTCATTTTGGGACTTGGATCGGTTCTATTGATGTTTTTTATTGGAATTTCCCCTTTGGGAAAAATCAAGCTTGGAGACGAAAATCCCGAATTCGGTTGGCTATCGTGGATTGCCATGCTCTACAGTACTGGGATGGGTGGGGGGCTGATGCTGAGGGCTGTTCAGGAACCTGTATTTTACTTTCAAAATCCCCCTCGTGAGTTTGATGTTGATCCCAAAACCTTTGCCTTGGAATACACTTTTTTTCATTGGGGATTTACACCCTGGGCATTTTATGGGTTGATGGCCATGATTGTTTCTTATAACCTGTATATCAAAAACGGTTCTGCCCTGAGTTCCTCTGCTTTGTTGGGGAAATTGAATCACCCATGGCTAGCTGGATTTTTAGATCTGATTACTGTGGTATGTACGCTTTTCGGCGTTGTAGCTGGGGTGGGATTAGGTAGCCGTCAATTGATGGAGGCAATTTCATATTGGACAGGATTGAATTTTTCCCATCAAGCAGTAATTCTGCCTATACTGTTGGTCAGTTTGATTGCCATGCTGTCCGCCTATTTTGGGGTCCGAAGAGGTATTCGCTTGCTATCCAATTTGAACATTGCGGGAGCATCTTTACTCCTTCTTTTTGCTTGGATTGTAGGGAATAGCTGGGATTCAATTGTTTATTTCTTTGCCGGATTTGGTGCTTATATTTCCGACTTCCTACCAATGAGTCTGAACATTGGAGCAGGTAGGGTCGATCAGATATTCTTAAAGGATTGGACCTACTTTTATTGGGCGTTTTGGCTGTCTTGGGCACCTTTTACGGGGGTGTTTATTGCGCGTATTTCCAAAGGTCGGACGATTCGCGAATTGGTCATCGGAACATTGATTGTTCCTGCTTTGGGTACTTTTTTCTGGTTTTCGGTCTTTGGCACTAACGGTATGGAGCTCATCGAATCCGGAACTTCCGAACCTACAGCCTTTTCCTCGATCTATAGTTCCCTGTTGAATTTCTTCTCACATTTTCCCATCCCATTTCTCAGCAACTTGGTGGTAACTGTATTGGTCTCGACCTTTCTGATTACTTCTATCGATTCGGCAATTTTTGTATTGAGTATTTTCACGGATGAAGGAAAAGCAGAACCTAATCCAAGAATCAGGATCTTTTGGGGAATAAGTATCTTCCTTTTTACCGCGATTCTAGTTTGGCTGGGAAAGGACGGTTTGCTGGAGGCTGTAAGTAATTTATTGATCCTTTTTGCATTGCCCTT
>CAYTXN010000033.1:0-8329 GCA_964441195.1 uncultured Limnohabitans sp. | reverse complement strand
TGGTTCCTTTTAGCAAAAACTATCAGCTCTTTCACGAAGACTTTGCTTACCTCTTCAATAGCTATTACAACCATGCCGGGGAAAGAGTGCTTCGCCCTAATCGAGGATTGATGAGTCGACCGCCTGTGAGGGAAGTAATGAAGTATCGGGCATATGTAACTGAGAAGCTTTCGGAGATAATCGATCAGCAAGAGATGAATCAGGAAATTCTGGATACAATTGTGCTGGGCATAAATCATGAGCAGCAACATCAGGAATTGCTGGTGTATGATTTGAAGTACATTTTGGGGAATCAGCCGACATTTCCCGTTTATGGAGCTGACTTTCAAACTGAGTCCTGTAAGCGGGGAGATTTTTTGAAGTTTGATGAAGGAATCAATGAAATCGGTTTTTCCGGCGAGGGATTTTGCTACGACAATGAGTTGAGCCGTCATCGGGTTTTTTTGGAAAAATTTGAAATCTCAGATCACTTGGTGACTAATGGAGAATACTTGGAATTCATTGAAGCTGGAGGCTATCAAAACTTTGACTATTGGTTGGATGAAGGATTAAGTTTTATCAAAAAAGAAGAGATTATCGCCCCGCTTTATTGGTTTCAAAAGGATGGTGATTGGTGGAATTATACACTTAGCGGATTCCAAAAAGTAGATTTAACGCTCCCAGTTCAACACGTAAGTTTTTATGAAGCGATGGCTTATGCTGAATGGAAAGGATGTCGATTGCCCACTGAGTTTGAGTGGGAAGTGGCGGCTGCACAGTTGGATTGGGGACAACTGTGGGAATGGACCAATAGCGCCTATTTGCCCTATCCTGGATTCAAGAAAGTGCCTGGGGCATTAGGCGAGTACAACGGTAAATTCATGGTCGGACTTCATGTCTTGCGTGGATGTTCTGTGGCTACGCCAGCCGATCACTCTCGCCCTACTTATCGAAATTTCTTTCACCCATCTTCGCGTTGGATATTTTCAGGAATACGATTAGCACGATGAACGAAAGCACCAAATTGTTTGAAGAAGAAGTCTTGATTGGACTCAAAAAAAATCCAAAATCACTGTCTTCCAAGTATTTTTACGACGATGAGGGGTCACGGATATTTCAGGAAATCATGGATATGCCGGAGTATTACCTTCCAGCCGCTGAGTTTGAAATAATTCAAACACAGTCCGAAGCGATTGCCAATCGAATCAACTTCTCAAGCTTAGATATCATCGAACTTGGAGCTGGCGATGGCCGCAAGATGGTTCATTTTGTGGAAGTTCTGAGTCAGCAGATTCCTGAACTCCACTACTTTCCGCTGGATATTTCAGAGGGAATTTTGAAAGCAAATGAAGAACTAATTTGCAAAGAAGTTCCGTCCGTTGTTTTTGAGGGATTGGCTGGAGATTACAGTATGACACTTCCGAAATTAAAGAATCGCTCAAATCCCAGATTGATAGTTTTTGCAGGGAGTAACTTGGGGAATTTCAGAGGAGAAAAGGCCATTGACTTTCTAAAATTCATCAAGGGAGAAATGAAATCTGGAGATTTCTTTGTCCTAGGGGTAGATTTGAAGAAAAATCCAAAGAAAATTTTGTCTGCTTACAATGATTCGCAAGGTGTGACCAGACGATTTAATCTCAATTTACTTTCGAGAATCAATCGGGAATTAGGAGCTGATTTTGATGTGGAGGCTTTTGACCATTATGCCACCTACCATCCCATCACGGGAGCCGCAGAAAGCTTTTTGGTCAGCTTGAAGGAGCAAACCGTCACCATCAGTGAAGAGCAAATCAAATTCGAAAAAGATGAAGTGATTCAGACGGAAATCTCCCAAAAATACGATAGGACGCTTTTGGAAGAACTTTCTTTGGCAGCAGGAATGTCTTTTGATTCATGGTATACCGATTCAAAGGGATTGTTTGCTTGGGTGCTTTTTCAGGTTTGATTTTTTTGTGTGTCGGCAGAATTACTAAGGTAAGTCCATAGGGAGTTCCATTCCATGAATAGGAATGAGGCTTTAGCCCATTCCTCAGAGAATTATAATCACAATCAGGCTTTAGCCAAATTCCAACTGTCTAAAGTGGATTATCAAAAAAAGCGATTCCAATTTAAGGGAGCTAATCCCCAAATCAATTCCTAATCTGCTAGTTTGGATATTTGTAACCAAAATTCTTCAATCTTAAGGATAGCTTGAAGAAACTCTTCCATTTCTAGAGGCTTCTTTACATAGCTATTTGCATGGTGTTGGTATGCAAGGTTGACGTCCTTTTGACTGGAAGAAGTAGTCAACATGATCACTGGAATTTTTTTGATTGAATCGCTTTCTTTGATCAATTTTAAAACTTCATGACCATTAAAAATTGGGATATTAATGTCCAGCAAAATCAAATCAGGTTTTTCTACATGTGAATATTGACCTCTTTGAAATAAGAAATCCAATGCTTCCTGGCCATTTCTTACTACACTGATTTCGGTTTTTATTTTGCTTTCTTCAAAGGCATCAAGTGTAAGAATAATATCTCCTTCGTTATCTTCTACTAAGAGGATGTGAGCTTTTTTCATAGGATTAAAATTGATTTTTAGCGGATTTAAGGAACCTCGCATTGATGTTAATGATTCGTCGATGTGTCGCCAAGAATCATGCTCGATTTCAAAGTTTATTTTAAGGGTGATGGAGTGATTTGAAAGATAAATGAAGAACCCAAGCCTGGCTCCGATTCTACACAAATCTTTCCTCCGTGATGTTCTACTATTTTTTTGCAGACAGATAGTCCAATTCCGTTACTGTCTGGGTTGTTCCCAAAAGTTTTGAAAATTTTAAAAATCTCATCCAAATGCTGAGCGGGTATTCCAATTCCATTGTCAATAATCCTAAATTCTACCGAGTTATTTTCGGTTTTACAGGATATTTTAATTTCGATTGGTTTTTCGCTTCTATATTTTTTTGCATTACTGATCAGATTGGTAAGAAGACATTTGAAAAGAATTGGGTAGACTTGAATTTCTTGAACATCCAAATCAAGTGTGATTTTTCCCTTCAATTTGTTGATTTCTTGGTCAAACTGTTGAATCACAAAAGTGCAAATTTTCTCCAAATTGACTGTTTCCAGGTCCTCCTTTAATTTTCCAAAGTGTGAATATTCCATCAGATTATATATTAGACGGCCCAATTCAAGTAATCAGGACCGAATTATGTTGAAATAATTTGCACTTAGGACTGGGAGCTAAATGTTGGATTAAGACGTAAGAGAAATTCGAGGGGAATTTTGCAAAATCAAAAAATAATTCCAAGGGCTCCAATCCCCCCGCTGATGCACCAATGCCAATAATCGGGAAATTATAATTCATTCGTCAGGATATTCGTGGGTGGGTGAAATAGAACGTTGATCCTTCACCTGGTGTAGATTCAAGCCAAATCTTTCCTCCCCAGGACGCTACATTTTTTTTGCTATGGACAAACCTATGCCTGTTCCACTGTATTCGTTCCGATTATGGAGACGTTGAAAAATGACAAAGATTTTATCGTAAAAACGTTTGTCGATGCCAATTCCATTGTCTTGAATTGAAAATAGCCATTCTTCCGAATGCTGATCCACTTTGATCAGGATTTTTGGAGGAATGTCTTTTTTCGAATAGGTAATGGCATTATCCAACAGGCAATGCAAAGTCTGGGTGAGTAAGCACTTGTTGGCGCAAATTAGTGGAAATTTATCAAGTTTAAACTGAGCACATTTTTCAGAAATTATCTTCCCTCGAGCAAGAATATATTCGCTGAGCAATTTTTGAATATTGACATCTACTACGGCTTCAGATTCTCGACCAGCAGCTGAATGATTCAAAAGTTCAAGGATAGTTTGTTTCATCCGATAGGCCCCTTCAGTAGCAAATGAAATGTACTGATGTGCTTTTTGATCCAACTGACCTTGGTATTTGGAGGCTAGCTTGCCTAGAAAGCTGCTGACCATGCGAAGCTGCTCTTGAAGGTCATGTGATGCTACGAAAGCATATTCTTCCAATTCCGAGTTTTTGACTTTTGTCTCAGCCATTGATTTCTCCAGTTCGACGTTTGTTATTCGAAGGGCTTCGAGCACCTGTAGCTTCTCATTGATAGTAGATTCTAATTTTGAAAAAAAGAAAGGAATCATCAAGGTCAGCATGGCTGATAGGAACAAGACATTGGCTGAAATTGCAAACCAAGCCAACACACTGCCATTCATCCTAGGGAATGGTAAAAAGAGATTGAAATGAATTAAAAGACCATAGACCACACAGAATACAAGTGTGAGTATGAAGGATAGGTAGGGATTCTTGTGAGGGAAAAGCAGTAGCATAAATACTGTGGTCGAAAGCAAATAAACCAATCCCGGACCATAAGCTCCCAACTCTCTCAACAAAATGAATGAGGTGAGAAAGAGCAAAAACATCAACATGAATTTTCTGGTGGATATCGCTATCCCCGGGACGTATGCGATAAGAATTAGCATCAGAAAACAAAAGATATCAAATCCCAAAATCAAATAAGATTCGCTTTGAAGACAGATGATCACTGCTGGAATGATAGCCAGCAGGCTGAGTGGTGTCAGCGCAAAGATACTTTTGGCAAATATTACCTCACTCCAATAGTTAAGAGAGGTGGTACTTCCATCTTTTGAGATGCAGTTTTGCTCCACCTTGTTTCTTAATCTTAATAAAAAACTCATATTCAACAACTTAAACTTATTATTGATTGATTTTTGGGAGTGAAAAGGAAAACTTTGAGCCTTCTCCAAGGGTAGATTCCAGCCAGATTTTCCCTCCCCATGACTCAACTTGTTTTTTCACTATGGACAGACCAATCCCAGTTCCCTCATATTGATCTCGATTATGCAAACGCTGGAAAATAATGAAGATTTTGTCGAAGAAAATGGGGTCGATCCCTATTCCATTATCCTTTATGGAGAAAATCCATTCACTCTCAGTTTCTTCGACTCCCAGCTCTATTTTGGGAGGAATTCCCTCTTGGGAATATTTAAGGGCATTATCCAGAAGGCAGTGTAAGACTTGAGTAAATGGAGCCCGATATCCTTCTATTATTGGAAGATGTGGATGTACGAAAACTGCGGATTTTTCTTCGATTACTTTCTTTCTCAGTGATTTGTAATCATTAAATAGGTGCTCAAGGTGGATTTTGCCCAGGGATTCATTTAATTTTCCTGCTCTCGAGTATTCAAGTAAGTCGAGGATAATTTGCTTCATACGCTTGGCGCCATCTGTAGCAAAATGAATGTATTGATTTGCTCTACCATCAAGCTGTTCCCCATACTTTCTCCTGAGTTGATCCAGGAAGCTGGAAATCATCCGCAAGGGCTCCTGCAAGTCATGGGAGGCAATAAATGCAAACTGCTCCAATTGTTCATTGGTTAGCTCGAGTTCGTGAGCATACTTTTTTAGAGATTCATTTAGTTTGAGTAACTCCTCTTCGTACTTCTTCCGGTCAGAAATATCCGTCATGGCACCAACCATCCGTACCGCCTTGCCTTTCTTGTCTCTTATGATGATACCCTTATCTAGAACATACCCGATTTCCCCATTTTCCTTGAAGATTCGGTATTCCATTTCCCACCTATTGGTTTCAGGATTTTGTAAAGCGATTTCAAGACTCTGACTAATCTTGGGAAGATCTTCGGGATGGAATTTATCCTTCCAAAAGTCTTCCTCTTCCATAGTTTGGGAGGAGGCTGTTCCAAAAAACTTCTCTATTCCCTTACTTCTGAAATAGGTTTTATTTTCAATATCCCAATCCCAAATGGCGTCATTGGTCGCTTCGGTGACTTTTTCAAAGCGTTCATTTGCTTGGAGGATCTGCTGTTGGGCAAGTTTTTTATCCGTAATGTCTCTAAAAAAAACACTGACCCCTTCAGGTGTAGGATATCCGTTCGCTTCATACCATTGGTTGTAGGGAGGAAAATACTCTTCAAAATGTACTGGGGTTTGAGTATTGAATGCGCGTTCATATTGTCTGAAAAACTCAAGTTCTTTCGCCAGAGGGAATTTCTCCCAAAGGTTAAAACCCACCAATTCTTCTCGTTTGATTCCAATAATTTCCTCGGCTTTCTTGTTCCAATAAGTGACTGTCCAATCCTTGTTTAAACTGAAAAAGCCATCTCCAATACTTTCCAAAATCCTATTTTTTTCATCCAGAGCTTTAAAGCTTATTTCATCAGCGATCTTTCTGGAAGTGACATCAAATCGAATTGCGAGGTATTGCAATGGTTTATTTTTCTCGTTTAAGAATGGAACAATGGTAGTGTCTACCCAATAATAGGAACCGTCCTTTGCCTTGTTTTTAATTTCGCCTCGCCAAACCTTACCTGAGGATATGGTTTTCCATAAGTCAGCAAAAAATGATTTTGAGTGATACTTGGAGTTAATAAGTTGATGGGTATTTCCAATTAATTCCTCCTCTGAGTATTTTGATATTTTACAAAAATTATCGTTGACAAAGGTGATTACTCCTTTATTGTCAGTAAAGGCTACAATTGCTGATTGGTCTAAAGAGAATTTATAATCTTCGAGTGTTTTTAGACTATTTTGTAATGTTATTTCATCGACCTTTTTCTTGTGGATATCCTGAAAACTTCCAAATATCTTGACACATTTACCATAAACTCGCTCACTTTTACCAATGCATCGGGTCCAACAGTCATTTCCTTTGGCGGTTTTAAGTAGGACTTCCAGATCAAAATCCGTTCCCTCGTCAATGAGCTTTTTTAAAGCTAGCTGCAACTGAGATTTGCTTTCCCCCACAAAGAACTCCATGCCCCCCGACATTGAAGTGGAAAAGGTTTCGTCCACCTCCAAAATTTGTCGGGTCATGGGCGACCAATACATGGTGTCTTCAGTTTGATTGACTAGGTCTAGCTCCCAACTCCCGATGCGTGCCATGGCCGAGGCCTGATTCAGTAATTCCTCATTTTTTTTCTCCTCGGTACTATCCAGAATCATGGAATTGAAAACAATTGTTCCATCAGTCAGGTATTCAGGAGAGCCATGACCGATATGAAACCGGAGTTCTCCACTGGGCTTCATGTACCGCCATTTGGCGGTCCATTTCGACTTGTTTTTAATAGATTCCAGGATACTTGCTTGCACAGCATCAAAATCCCCTCCGGCTTTAATTCCATTCCAGATGAGATTATTGTCTTTAATGGATTCCTCTGCTGTATATCCCCAAATTTCTTTTGCTCCTCGGCTGACATATTTCATGGCGTCAGTACCGTCTGGTTTGATAATGTACCTGAATACAACTCCCGGCAAGTTATCCGAAATTGATTTGAGTCTTAATTCGCTTTCTTTTCGCTCATGTATATCCTGAAAACTGCCATAAATGCGGGTGCATACCCCATCAATAAACTCTGCATTACCAATAGCTCTTACCCAGCGTTCATTATTTTTAAGTGTGACCAATACCGCTTCAAAGTCAAAGGGAATACATTCTGTAATACAGGTATTCACTTGTGCAGCCACAAATTCTCTGAAATCCTCCCGGTACAACTTAATTGCTGTTTCCAACTCAGGGACAAATTCTTTGGGGTCTGCTTCATGAAGCTTGTAAACTATATCTGACCAAAACAAGCGATTCCCCACCACATCGATTTCCCAGCTTCCTATTTTGGCCAATTTCGAGGAAAGGCGATTGAGTTCACTAAGTTTCTTCTCCTTGGTTATGTTTTTTGCTGATGCATAGATTACTTCTTCTTCTACCTCGGAATTGCATGTCCAGCTTAGCCATATGATTTCGCCTGTTTTAGTCAGGTAGCGATTTTCAAAATTGAAAATAGTTTGTCCTTGTCCCAGCTTCATTAACTCTTGGGATGAAATGCCTTTGTCCTCTGGA
Source organism: uncultured Limnohabitans sp. (assembly GCA_964441195.1). GTDB lineage: Bacteria > Bacteroidota > Bacteroidia > Cytophagales > Cyclobacteriaceae > Algoriphagus. The sequence goes on along the minus strand of CAYTXN010000033.1, from coordinate 474 downwards.
TGAACAAACTCATCAAAAGAATGGAACAAAATCTCCTCTTCGCCGTAGCCGAGGAGATCACATCCACCTTTGTTTATTCTAAGAAATCTGCCCCTAAAATCTGCCAGACAGATGATATCTGGAATTGCATCAAATAGATTTTGGAGATTGGATTCAAGGCTCTTCCGGTTGATTTCTGAACCGATAAAAGTCTCCAAGCGATTGAACAACTTGACAAATCGACTCATGCTTTGGGGTTGTTTAGAACTCCCAAAAACAAGTACTCCAACAAGAGAATCATTAAACAAAAGGGGCAATCCCAAAAAAGATTTTAATCCTGCTTGTAGAGCAGCTTCAATTCGAGGTACCATTTCAGAATTCTCTGCTGAATTCAATAGGAGAGCTTGCTTGGATTTCCATACCAACCCGGGTAAACCTTCCCCAAATTCAAAGCTTCTGAAGGTGGATGTTTGATCATAAAAGTCTTCCGCCTGC
>CAYTXN010000032.1:0-16595 GCA_964441195.1 uncultured Limnohabitans sp. | reverse complement strand
TTTTTTGCTTTTTCTTCACTCATATTTTTTGGAGAAAACCCTCAAATCGGGCTTAGAAAGGTGATTTTGTGTTCAAAATTACAATCTGCAAGATAGGTAAAAAAAGTGAGTTATCAGCTGTTTTTTATGCAATCAAAAACTTGTAGTAATACCACTATTGTAATAATCTAAACCAAAATAATATTTCGAACTACAGAAAAATAGCAATTTTTTTTCATGCAGTTCATTTCATTCATGAAGGTATATAAACCTGATAATCAACCATTGATTTCGTTTTGTTTAATCAAAGACATTTTTTGTTAAACAAATTTTCTACTAATTTTCTTTAAGGAGATGATAATTAACCATTTCTTAAACTCAAAAAATTCACCTTTATGAACCTCACCTTAGTAGCGGAACTAGTCGGACTAGACCGCATCATCAACAGTGACCCGGTAGCCATTACTTTCTTTATTGGCTACATGGCTATGTTCGCTTCTGCAGTATTCTTCTTCGTAGAAAGAGGGTCTGTAGACGGAAAATGGAAGCTCTCCCTACTTGTCTCAGGACTAATCACGGGAATCGCAGCCGTTCATTATTATTACATGAGAGACTTTTACATGCAGACTGGTTCCAGTCCGACAGCTTTCAGATATGTCGATTGGACACTGACAGTTCCATTGATGTGTGTAGAGTTTTATCTATTGACCAAGCCTTTTGGAGCCAAAGGCGGAACGCTATTCAAATTGATCGTGGCGTCCTTGGTCATGTTGATTACTGGTTATATCGGTGAAACATCCGGTATTGACAGTAACATTATGTGGGGTATCTTGTCTACACTGGGTTATCTCTACATTGTATATGAAGTGTTTGCTGGAGATGTGGCGAAATTGGCCAAAGAGTCAAACAGTCCTGCATTGGGTAAAGCTATGTTCCTGTTGAAAATTTTCATCACTTTAGGATGGTCTATCTACCCAATCGGTTACATGGTATTGCCAGGAAACTTGTTGTCCGGCGCATTTGAGGTAAGCTCAATCGACCTTTTCTACAACCTAGCAGATGCCATTAACAAAATCGGCTTTGGATTAGTAATCTATTCCGTAGCTGTAGCAGAAACTGCCAAATCAAGAAAATCAGTAGCATAATTTAAAATAGGCTGTCTGTACTAATTACAGACAGCCTTTTTTTATATCCATGGAACGCTACGATTACATATTTGCCGGTGCAGGATGCGCAGGATTTAGTCTTGTATATTACCTTTTGGAAAGTGAACTTAAGAATTCTAAAATTCTTTTGATTGATCCTCAAGGTGATCGAATTCCTAATAAAACTTGGTGTTATTGGGCAGAACAACCACTTGAAATCCATCCATCAAAGCATGTCCACTTTTGGAATAACTTGAGCTTTATTTCAGGTGATTCCAAAGTCACCAAAAACCTAGGGAAGTTGAATTACTATCATCTCAACTCTCATGATTTTTATAATTCTATTTTTAGAAAGCTAGCAAATCATCCAAACGTAAAGTTACTTCAAGACGAGGTCGACCAATTGGAGGAAAACTCTAAATCGGTTCTTGTAAAGACAAAAAAAGGAGGTATTTACCAAGCTTCCCAAATCATTGATTCCAGGCTAAATGAGGAAGATTTCCAATCAAGTTCAAATCTAAAACAGGTTTTCACAGGTTGGAGAATCAAAACTGACAAACCTCTTTTTGATCCTTCTAGTGTTGTTTTAATGGAATTTCCATCTACCAATTCTAATCAATTTGAATTCTTCTACATTCTTCCATTTTCAACTTCAGAAGCATTGGTAGAATATACAGCCTATTCTCAAGAACCTATTTCTGAGGAAATTCTAAAAAATTCTCTTCAGGATTATCTGAAAACAAATCTCGGAGAAACTGACTATAAAATTACATTTCAGGAGTCTGGTATGATCCCCATGAGTACAAGGTTAAAATCAACTACCCCTACTAAAAGAATTATAAAAATTGGAACAGCTGCCGGTTGGACCAAAGCTTCAACTGGTTATACATTTCATACAATTCAGAAAAACTGCAAAAGCATCGTCAAAGCTCTTGAGCTTGGGAAAATTGATACCCTTCAATTCAAAACATCCGCTCGATTTTCATTCTATGACAATATTCTTTTGAACATTGCCCATAAATGGCCTGAGTCACTTCAAAAATTATTTTTAAATTTATTTACTACTTCATCAGCAGAGGTAGTACTTCGATTCCTCAGCGAGGAGACCAGTATCAAAGAGGAAGTCAAACTACTTGGAAAGCTCCGATTTCCAATTTTCATCAAAAGTCTGCTGAATTATGAGTCGCATTGAAAAATTGGCAAAGGCCGTTGGAATTTTTATTTGTTTAGCTTTTATGATTTTTCATGATAGTAGTCCAACAGTACAACTTTCTTTTTTTGGAATAATACTTCTATCTATAGGAATCCCACATGGCGCCATTGATCATCTGATTTCCAATCCAAAAATTGATAAAAAAGGACTTTTGAGATTTCTTGTTATCTATATTTCACTGATTGGTATCTACTTGGTGTTTTGGTATTATTTCCCCCTTTTAGCACTATTAGCTTTTTTGATTATGTCTGCTTATCATTTCGGACAGTCTCATTTTTTAAATAAATCATCAACTAAGGGGAATTCTTGGCTGGTTTATTTAAGCCGAGGGGGATATTTCCTATTTGCAATTTTGTTAGGTGATTGGGTAGTTACAAAAGATATTTTATCCCCACTAGTAAATCTGGACTACCTCAATCAATCTCGCATATTTGTATTATCGTTGTTTCTCGTCGCAACTCTTTTGACCCAGATGATATTTGGTCCAAAGTTTCAAAAAATTCAGCTTTTGGAATTAGTGATCTTGGGCCCAATCCTTTATTTCACACCTCTAATGATAGGTTTCGTGGTTTATTTTGGATTTTGGCACGCCTTACCAAGTATGATTACAGAATACAGATTTCTTAAAACTTTTAAAGCTTATAACTCTCTTAAAAAATTTGCATATCAACTCCTACCCTTTTCATTAATCAGCTTTTTTGGGATTGGGTTGATTTTATATTTAGGGTTGAGATTCCTAGATAGCGCTGAATTAATTTTGCTGTTCTTCGTGATGATTTCCCTTATTTCTTTTCCACATATCCTGTATATGGATAGCTTTCTAAAAAGGCAAAATCAAAATTGACCCAAACTCAACATCACCAAATTACAAGCTTGTATGGCTTCAATTCCTGCTGAATTCGCTTTTTTAAAAAATTCAGGATTCTCGGTTCCCGGGTTGAAAATAATTCTTTTGGGTTTCAAACTTATCAGGTAATCTATCCATTCGGCCTGATGATAAGGCCCGATGTAGAGTGTAATCGTGTGGATATCTTCAAGTTGAGGTTTGGATCTCAAATCAAGAATTTCTTTACCAAAGACATTTCCTTTTTTAATCCCAATAGGGATGAAATCCAGATTCCGCTCCGCAAATCTTTTTGCTACGAAGAAAGCAAATCTTGAGGGATTTGTTGTCGCACCTACAATTAGGGTTTTCTTGGATTCAACTTTACCTTTTTCCATAAATTCGATCTCTCACAAAAGTATCCATGTGTCGGTGTTTTTTACTTTCATAGATATCTGCCAGCGTAATCATAATACCTGTTTCCTCTACTTCTCCAAACTCATCATTCAAAGCGGTACCAAATGTTCTCATGGTTGGAGATAGGTTCATATACGTATTAATGAGCGGAGGAATATTTTCTCCCAAACTTCTGATCTTCCCGTTTAGGTATTTGTATCCGTCTTTGTAATCAAGATTTTCGAATGGATTTGGCTTACTTTCAATCCCCGTTTCATAGGTCAACCTTAGCTTTTCCTTAGGAGTTACAAGCAATTCATTATCAGGAAAATAATGATTCATAAAGTAAAGCAATAAGTCACGACCTTCCCGATTATAATGCGGGTACATCGTCACTTTCCCAAAGAGATATTTAACATCAGGATTAAGTAAAACCACCGCGCCTAATCCATCCCATAAGTTATCCAAACTGAAGATTCCCTTACGATTATCCAGGCTAGGCTGATACTGCGGCTGTACAAATGAGCGACCTAATTCCAACGTAAAAGGGATATACTCTTTGATGAATTTCTCCGAAAAGTCAAATAGATGCGTCGTAGACAGGTTGATAGAACCGTCTGGATTTATCGCATTTTTACACATGATTACGCGATATCCAGCGACTATCTCTTCATCTTCAGGATTCCATGTAATTAATTGGTCATAGCATTTTTCGCAGGTGTCATTATCATCCAGATCCAAGGCCATTCCCGTTCCTCCTCCAGCTGCCCTGAAAGTCATCTCCCGCAACCTGCCGATCTCCTGAACTACATTTGGAGCATTATGGTGATTGACCAAATACACCAAGTTGTCACCATTGTTGGTATATCTCAGAAAGCGATCCACGCTCAATTCGCTTTTAAGTAGTTCGCGGTTTACTGCAGGAATAATCGGTAATACCTTATCCATTCGCTTCCCCAAGTTTATATACCAGATCTTTCATATATTCTGCCCATTGAGCATCATTTTTTTCAGAATTAAAATATTGGTAAGAAACCGGATTACCTACTCTAATCTCTACCTTTTTGCCTCGTTGCTTATACATTTCATCCACCAACCAAAACATTTCCACATTGGCTTTGACTCCAATTTTCTTTCGCCAGTTAGCAAGATTGTAAAAAAACTCAGAATTCTTACCTCCAATGTGGCAAGGAAGAACATCCAACTGGTATTTTTTTGCTTTAGAAATGAAGCTTTTCTTCCATGGTAAATCTTTTACCTTTCCCTCTTGCTTTCTGGAAACTAGGCCAGCGGGAAATATAAGAACGGGATGTTTATTGGCATAAGTCTCTTCAATCCTCAAGCTCGCATTGACAGAATTCTTACCGAGCGTGTTCACAGGCACAAAAATCGGTTGAAAATTATCAAAGCTCATCAACAGGTCATTCACCAGAAAACGAATATCCGGTCTGATTTTTCCAATGGCATACATCAGTGCGATTCCATCCATTCCACCCAGAGGATGATTTGCGGAAAGAATGAATCCTCCTGTTTTAGGGATGTTTTCTGCCCCAATCAATTGGACTTCCATCTCAAACTCCTCAATCAAGGCATTGACAAAGTCTAATCCCTTCAATTCAATATGCTTATTAAGTACCGAGTTAAGCCAAGCTTCATGAGTCACCCCTTTCACATAGTTCAACACAAATCCAGGCATCCATTTTAGAAGCTTAGGATTTTTTGAATGAATGGCTTTTTCTATATCGATAAATTTCTTTGACATTGGGCAAAAAAATTGTGCTTTTCAGATCTAAATCGAGGCAAAAATTAGATTTTTTACAACGAGCTAGACCAAAAGTACAAAAATAAAGCCTTCCCTTTTCCTTCTGAAAAAAGACAAAAACTAGATTCCTGAAAACCAAGTGCCTAGGTTTTCAGTAGTGTAAGCAAACTATATCAATCATGAATTTAGTATTAACGGGAAGTACCTCAGGAATAGGTTGGGAGACATTGAAGGAATTGTTACCGCATTTCCAAATGGTCATTTTGCCTGTCAGAAATCTTGAAAAAGCTCAAAAAATGATCGCTGGATTATCTGAAAAGGATAAAATTCGGATTGTCCAGATGGACCTGAGTGAGATGAAATCAGTGAAAATCGGGGCAAAGCAAATCCTCAAACTGACCGATCAAATTAATGTTTTAATCAATAATGCCGGCGGAATGTTTCCTGCCAAAAAACTCACTTCAGAAGGTCTCGATATGACTTTCGCGACCAATCATCTTGGGCACTTTTTGCTGACAAAGGAACTTCTTCCGGCATTGAAAAAAGGAAAGGCGAAAATCATTAACCTCAGTTCAGAAGCTCATCGGTTTTCCGGTGATCCAAGTGAAGATTTTAGCTTAAAGAAATCCTCAAATACTGGCTCAGCTTACGGTAGAGTTAAACTTTATAACATACTCTTTACCAATGAATTGAAAAATAGATTTGAAAGTGATGAAATAAGTACTTACTCACTTCATCCCGGTGCAGTTAGAACTGCTTTTGGTTCTGAAACTTCAGGCATTGCGAAAGGTATAATCCGGCTAACTCAGCTCTTTTTTATCAGTCCAAAAGCTGGTGCTCAAACCACCATTTTCCTCGCTATGACTCCAAAGGAAAACCTTAGAAATGGAAGTTACTACGTCCGCAAAAAACCAAAATCTCCCTCCTCCAATGCCTTGAAACAGCAGCTGGCAAAGGGACTTTGGGAATATAGTGAGGCAGTTTTGAGCGAATTGAAGCTTTAAAAAAAGCAAGGCAAAACATAACGCTAACAATTAGTCGATCTATAGACTCTTGCCTAAAAAACCTAAATTGCGCCAATGAAAGAAACCATCCTTTCCCTTTGCCCTGGACCATGGGCGGATTACGAATTGATCGATACTGGGGGATTCGAAAAACTGGAGCGATTTGGGAAATATATTCTAAGCCGTCCCGAACCACAGGCGATTTGGGACAAATCTCTTCCAGAGACCGAATGGAGAAAATTGGCCCATGCACATTTTGCTAAGGAAAAAAATAATCCTGAAAAAGGTCAATGGCAGCAAATCAAGCCCATGCCCCACAATTGGTCAATCGATTATGAAAATCAGGATGGGCTAAAAATGACTTTAAATCTTGCCCAAACCTCATTCAAACACATCGGGCTTTTTCCTGAGCAAGCAGTCAACTGGGATTATTTGTATCAAAAAATCAAAAGCTTCCCAGGTCAAAAACCAAAAATTTTGAATCTCTTTGCCTACACGGGAGCAGCAAGTGTAGCCTGTCGTGCTGCAGAAGCAGATGTCACGCACCTCGATTCAGTCAAGCAGGTCGTCACTTGGTCCAAGCACAATATGGAATCATCAGGGCTTGACGGCATTCGATGGATGGTAGATGACGCGATGAAATTCATTAAGCGAGAAGCCCGACGGGGAAATGTCTATCAAGGAATCATCCTAGATCCTCCTGCTTATGGTCGCGGACCTGAGGGTGAAAAATGGATTCTGGAAGAACAAATCAATGAAATGCTAAAGACGTGTGCAGCGATTCTAGATCCAAAAGATCACTTCCTCCTGCTAAACATGTATTCTTTGAGTTTTTCTTCATTGATCGCGGCTAACTTAATCAGATCTAATTTTGGTGAAGTGAAAAATCCGGAGCAGGGCGAATTGTACTTAGAAGAAAAACAAGGCAAGAAGCTTCCATTGGGCATTTTCTTCCGTTTCTCAAGTTTTTGACCTGTGTTTAAAAAATGAATAATCGTCAACTTTTTCTATCTCATCTGGCTCAGACTACTGATTTCCCACTGCTAATCGAAGTAGAAAAAGCGGAAGGAATCTTTCTCTATGGTCCAAATGGTGAGAAATACATTGACCTAATTTCCGGAATCGGAGTCAGTAATGTCGGGCATCGGCATCCGAAAGTCCTTGAGGCGATCCACAAACAATTGGATAAATACCTTCATTTGATGGTCTATGGGGAATATGTTCAAACTCCTCAGACACTCCTGGCAAAAGCACTTTGCGAAACACTTCCCTCCCATTTAGACAATGTCTATTTGGTCAATAGCGGTTCAGAAGCGATAGAAGGTGCCCTGAAACTAGCAAAGCGATACACCAACCGGCGAGAGTTAATATCCTGCGTCGATGCCTATCATGGCTCAAGTCATGGTTCACTAAGTGTAGGAGGAAATGAAGTTTTCAAGCGAGCTTATCGCCCACTACTTCCAGGAATCAAGCATATTTTCTATGGAAGTTTTTCTGATTTAGAAAAAATCACAACCGAAACAGCAGCGGTGGTCATTGAGACCATTCAAGGTGAAGCCGGAATCAGAGTTGCTTGTCGGGAGTATTTTCAGTCCTTGCGCAAGCGCTGTGATGAAACAGGCACACTTTTGATTTTGGATGAAATCCAGGCAGGATTTGGTCGAACTGGAAAGTTTTGGGCTTTCGAGCATTTTGAGATCGTCCCGGATATGGTGGTCTGCGCCAAAGGAATGGGTGGCGGTATGCCAATCGGAGCTTTCATTGCAAATAAGGAAGTCATGGGCGCTTTCAAGAATAACCCGCTTTTGGGACATATTACCACGTTCGGAGGTCATCCGGTCAGTGCTGCAGCCTCATTGGCTACCATTCAAATTCTGCTTGAAGAAAAGTTAATTAAGCAAGTGGAAGCCAAAGCTAATCTATTCAAAAGTTTGCTTGTCCACCCAAAAATCAAAGGATTCCGAAATAAGGGGCTGATGATGGCCGTGGAATTTGAATCGTTTGAGGTTCTCAAACCCATCATTGATCGAGCAATTGAATTGGGTCTGATTACCGACTGGTTTTTATTTTGCGATGATTCGATGCGAATTGCCCCTCCTTTAATAATTACAGACGAACAAATTAAAGATGCTTGCAAAATACTGCTAAAGGCAATCGACGAATCCTAAATCAAACTTCCGCCTGACTTAAATTCGCTAAGCTATGGATCAAAAAAAATGTCCTCATTGTGGAAAATGGTCCACTTGGAATTTAAACCTCACCGACCTTTGTGATCATTGCGGGAAAGTCCTTGGAGGAAAAGACCTGGAAAATCAGGAAAAACGGCTGGCTGATAAGAAAAAAAATGAAGAGGATTGGATGTTTAACATCAAAGACTCCGATTCTGATTTCAAGAAAGGCATGAAAAAAGTTGGTAACTTTTTCTACACGATCTTTATGGCAATCATCAGTTTTATACTCTGGCTTATAGCAGCCCTGCCAGGATGATCTTATGACCGTTTTCAAGAATCCATTTTTTTTCATTCCAGTTCTAATTTTTACGATCAATCAGGTTCTGGAGCGGTATTTTGAACTCTTTATCCCTATTATCCACTCCTATTTGGATGATCTCTTAGCAATCCCTGTGATATTGGGAATTACGCTTCAGATTTATCGTAAAATTCACCCTCAAAAGGATGCATTTTCATTTACCAAAAAACAAATCTTGGTGGCGGTAATCTATGTTTCAATCGTATTTGAATTGATATTGCCTTATTTTTCTAGCACCTATACCTCAGATATTTATGATGCAGTGTGTTATACTTTGGGGGCTATTTACTTTTTCTTTCTAATTAATCAATCAGCTAAATTCGGGATGAAATAAAATCTCAGGGATTAAAATCAATTCAAATGGATCAAACTTTTAAAAATTCACTCTGGAGCCAATTCGGTGCTAGCATTGATATGCTAAGGAATGCAATCCAGTTATGTCCGGATGAGTTGTGGAATTCCAATCTGTCATTTTCAGGAAATGCCTACCATACCTTGTTTTTCCTAGACTACTATCTGACTTTAGATCCAGTTGGATTTGGACCACGGTCCCCGTTTACTCATTCCGAGTTTGTAGATGATCCTCCTGCGGTTCCTTTTTCCAAAACTGATATTCTTAACTATCTAGAATTCAATCGAAATAAATGTCATGACTTAATCATGAGTTTAACCGTTGAGTTGAGTGAAAGTCGGTGGATAAATGAATCCAAAAAAATGAATTTCTCTGTATTTGAGATTCTACTTTATAATATGCGTCATGTGCAGCATCATGCCGCACAACTGAATTTGAAACTAAGACAAGAAATAAATGATGCTCCTAGATGGGTTAAGGCTGCTACACATAGTAAACTTTAATACTGAAATATGGGTTTTCTAAAAAAGTTGAAGATGATGAAGAAAGAGCCTAAGAATTTTGAAGTACAGAAATCAGAAACCGAATGGGAGGAAATTTTGGATCCTCAATCCTATCATGTATTAAGGGAAAAAGGAACAGAAAGACCATTTACAGGTCAGTATTATTTGAATAAGGACACAGGAATCTATGAGTGCAAAGCCTGTGGAAATGAGATTTTTCACTCCTCAAATAAATACGACAGCGGTTGCGGTTGGCCAAGTTTCACCAAACCGGTAAAGCCTGAAGCAATTGAAGTCAATATGGACTACAGCCACTTTATGGTAAGGGAAGAAATTCTTTGTGGAAAATGTGGTGGACACTTAGGTCATCGTTTTCCGGATGGTCCAAAGGATCAAGGCGGAATCCGCTATTGCATCAATTCCCTGAGTATGGATTTCAAGAAGGGTTGAAAGGAAAAAGGCTGAGTTTTGGAATATCATTTCCAAAACTCAGCCCCTCGCAAAACGACATTCGTCAATCGTAAATCAAATAATTCCTTTCTCAGGATGTCTCCCAGTCACGGTTCGGCCAAAAGCTTTTAATTCTTCGATTTGTCCTTCCATATCTCCGTTAGGATAGATGCATGGACCGATTCCAGCTTCCTTCTTTTTGTAATCTAAATACCCAACTATTATTGGAACTTTTGCATCAAGTGCGATATGGTAAAATCCTGATTTCCATTTTTTTACCGCATTCCTTGTTCCTTCTGGAGTAACCATGATAACCAATTCTTCCCGAGCATTTAGCATACCCACCATGGCTTCGGTATAGGTTTGTTTTCGCCCTCCCGGAACTCGCTTCCGATCAATAGCAATCGCACCTAACCCACTCAACAACCAACCTAATGGACCAACCATTGCCTCCTTTTTGATGGTAAATCTCACCGGAATATCCATAAGGAAAAAAGCCGCTCGGGCGTATAAAATGTCCCAATTGGAAGTGTGGGGAATTGCTATTAAAACCGCTTTTTTTAAGCCTTTGGGCCATTGATTATTTAGTGACCAACCTGAAATCCAAAATATGAATCTGGAAAGGAGTTTCATTTGTTTCTAATTTGTGTTAAAAGGGCTAAATATTTTATCATCAACCTCATACTGTTACCTGTTTTGAACTGGAATTTGCTAATTCTAAAATTGAGGGATTTTCTTCAATTACTTTCATCGTTTGATCATAACCTGCCTGAAAAAGTTCAGACCCTTTTTTGATATCAAATACACCATATTTCCCTAATCCTGGCGCCTCAATGAAGTAATCACATTTTGCCTTTCTGCTGTAGACATTGTAATTCATAGACATGATCACTGCTCGCTCGATCAGCTTTTTCATATTGCTGATATTACTTTCTTCCGGCAAATGATTGCAATTGACTCCGATGACAAAGTCGCAGATTCCCTCCAAAGGTTCGACAGGTAAGTTATTAAGCACCCCCCCATCCACTAGGTGTTTTTTATCAATCACAATCGGCGCAAACATACCCGGGATACTGCTGGAGGCCATGATCGGTTTGATCAACTCACCTTCATCAAAGTACACGACTTTTCCACGTTGAATATCTGTGGCTGCGACTGCTAAAGGAATTTGAAGCTGCGCAAAGTCATTGTGAGGCAAATAAACTTTATAAAGCTCACCTATGCTATCCATTTTCAGAATCCCATTCCAAGAAATGGCAGGACGCATAAACTTAAAGTAATTGGTCTCCACGATGATCTTAAGGATTTCCTCAGGTTGGTAGCCCTGGCAAAACATCGCTCCGACTATCGCTCCTGCTGAAGTTCCCGAGACTTTGGTAGGCACAATTCCAGCTTCACCCAAGGCTTTTAAAACCCCTAAATGGGAGATTCCCCGGATTCCTCCTCCGGATAAAGCAATTCCAACTTTGATCTTAGATTTCATCTGTTTATAATTTATTTTTTTATGGTCAGATGGAATCTCGCATGGTTGATAATCATATCAATATGTAGTATTTCAGACTTACTCGATTTCATCAAGTCTAAAAGTTTGATCTAGCCGAACTCCCTTTTCTGTCATTTTTACCGTACAGCACTCATTATCAGGATCATGTTCCAGAAATAGAATGTATCCTTCACGAGCTGCTTCCTCAAGAAATGCTTGTTTCTCACTCATGGTAATCAAGGGACGAGTATCATACCCCATCACATAAGCCAAAGGAATATGACCGACCGAAGGAAGCAAATCTGCCATAAATACGACTGTTTTGCCCTTGTATTGAATTTTCGGCAGCATCTGCTTATCTGTGTGACCATCTGCTGTGATGAAGTCAAATCCCGGGAAAAGCGTTTTTTGACCCAAGTCCAAAAACTTCAATTGTCCTAATTCCTGCATAGGAAGAATATTATCTGTCAAAAATGAAGCCTTTTCCCTAGGATTTGGAATGGTCGCCCATTTCCAATGCTCATCATTTGACCAATAGGTAGCCCGAGGAAAAGTCATCTCAAACTGTCCATGCGAACCATAACTCACTCCACCTCCACAATGGTCAAAGTGTAAGTGAGTCAAGAAATTATCTGTGATTTGATTAAAATTGACTCCGAGTCGATGAAGATTTCCTTTAAGCGAATCTTCTCCATGAAGGTAATAGTGCGATAAAAATTTCGAGTCCTGCTTATCTCCTATTCCATTGTCAATCAATACAATTCGATCCCCATCCACCACTAAAAGGCTTCGCATCGCCCAAGTGCATAAATTATTTTCGTCGGCAGGGTTAGTTCTTGACCAAAGGGACTTGGGAACTACTCCAAACATAGCTCCTCCATCCAATTTGAAAAATCCGGTATTGACGCTGTATAGTTCCATTTGGGTTTAATTTGGGTAAAAAACTAAAAGCAACCTTTCCGGGGTGGATAGATTGCTTTTTGGTTTATTCAAAGTTCATGCGTTTCCGCAATCTCAAATTCTTGTGCTGAGCGTAGTCGAAGCATCTAATTTCAAATTATCACTCAACGACAACTCCCATTGCGCAAAATTTATCAATGCGAGATTCGATTCGCTTTTCAGGCTTTTGCTTATCAAGTTCCTTTAAGGAATTAAGAATTGCTTCCTTGATGGTCCTTCCCATCCATTTTAGATCCTTATGTGCACCTCCCAATGGTTCTGGAATGATGTCGTCGATCAGGCCGTTGCCTTTCATGTCTTTGGCTGTAAGCTTTAACGCTTCCGCAGCTTGCTCCTTGTAATCCCATGATCTCCAAAGAATAGAGGAACAAGATTCTGGTGAAATAACCGAGTACCAGGTATTTTCCAACATGAAAACCCGGTCGCCAATCGCAATTCCTAACGCTCCACCAGAAGCTCCTTCTCCAATGATGATACAGATCACGGGAACTTTCAGCATAAACATCTCTTTCAGGTTTCTCGCAATTGCTTCACCCTGACCTCTTTCCTCAGCTTCCAAACCTGGAAATGCACCTGGAGTATCGATTAAGGTGACGATTGGTTTGCCGAATTTCTCAGCCATTTTCATAAGTCGAAGTGCTTTTCGGTAACCTTCAGGATTAGCCATTCCAAAATTACGCTCCTGACGTTGCTTGGTGTTTCGTCCCTTTTGTTGACCGATAAACATGACTGTGCGACCATCAATATCTCCCAAACCACCGACCATAGCTTTGTCATCTTTTACGCTTCGATCTCCATGGAGCTCTATAAAATCATTGGTGATTTCGTAGATGTAATCCAGCGCGTATGGTCTATCAGCATGTCTGGAAAGTTGCACGCGCTGCCAGCGGGTGAGATTCTCAAAAGTTTCTTTCTTCAAAGCAAGAATTTTATCTTCTAAAGACTCAATATCACTGGTAAGATCAATGTTCCGACCTTTAGCCAAGTCCTTCATCTCTTGAAGTTTCTGCTCTAAATCAGCAATGGGTTTCTCGAATTCTAATACCATTATGTTGATTTTTAGGAGTAGCAAAGATAAGGATATCTCCCAATGGTCAATAATTGAGAACGGATGAAATGGAGATTGTGATGAGGTGAAAAAAGCTTACTTTTTCTTAACAGTCACTCACAAACAGATTTAATTCAAGTTTAATAAATTGATTTAGAGAGTCTTTCCCCTAAATGCATTCTTTTGTTTTAGATAATTAGGAAGAATATAGCGAATCGGGTCGCAGAATTTGTGAAAAATAAAAAATCATAGTCTCCGAAGAATCTATCAATTTGGCCCTGATAAAGCAGAAGTCGAATCAGGAACTGTTTAAAACAAAAAAGCCCTAGATTTCTCAAAGGCTTTAAGCGGAATGGACAGCCTGTCCCGAGAATCGGGAGGACTCGAACCGAGACCTTTTTAAACAAAAAAGCCTTAGATTTCTCTAAGGCTTTAAGCGGAATGGACGGGACTCGAACCCGCGACCTCCTGCGTGACAGGCAGGCATTCTAACCAGCTGAACTACCACTCCGTTTTTTTGTCCTTCTCGTTTGAAGTGATGCAAAGGTAGGTATTTGGACTTTCCCTGCAATATCTGCCTTGAATATTTTTAGAAGCTAGCTCTTATCTAGTTCTTATTCAAAGAAATAATTTTTAAAATAGATGTGTTTTAGGGCCACTTTACATCAGATTATATCGATGACTCATCAACCAGTACTTCAACATTCGGATGTAGCCAAAGCAGCGATGCAGGAAACTGAGTGTTAATTTCTTCTTTCAACAAGGTTTGAAAGGCTTCTTTTTTACCCGAACCGGCAATAAATAAAAGAATCTTTTTTGATCGAAGGATCTCCCCCACTCCCATGGTCATGCCAAATGTTGGCGGTTGTTTAAGCGACTTTATCATTCCGTTGTTTAAAGTCGAATCCGCTAATTTGGCAATATGGAATCCATCTTTAAGGATATTTGTTGGTTCGTTTAAAGCAATATGACCATTGACTCCCATACCTAGAATGCAGATGTCAATTGTTTCTTTTTCCAGAACAGCTTTCATTCGTTCACATTCAGCTTCAGGCTTAGTGGTAAAAGGATCAATAGTCAAATACTTATCAGGTGAAATTCTCAGAGGCTGAATAAACTTCGTCTGAACATCATATTCAGAAGTAAAAGTGGAACCGGGCTCCAATCCTCCCCATTCGTCCAACTTTACTACCTTGATTTCTGAGCAAAACTCAGGAGTTTCTTTTTGTTGCTTTGCCATTTCGGCATATAAACCTGATGGAGAACCTCCACTAGCTACACAAAACAATAAATCGGGCTTTTTATCGATTTCCGCCTTAACGATTTCAAACCCTTTTCTGCTCATTTCTAAAAAGTCGGGGAAATATTGGATTTTCATAGTAAATCAAGTTTGTCAAATCTAGCCTTTTCGAAAAGAAATTAAGAATACTCCTGATTTCTCATTCAAACCCAGATTTATTTAATTTCACTTCTTACCTTATAATCAAACAAGCCACCAACCTTCTTTCCATGCAAAAAACACAAATCATCCCCACCTGTTTGGCCTTCGCAATGCTTCTTTCGCCGACATTTGCCCAAAAGGCCCCTAAACCAAATCCACTGAAGCAATCTGTTCAGCAAGCAATTGATTCTCGATTTTCAGCTATGACAGATCTCAGCGATCAAATCTGGTCTTTTGAAGAAATTGCCTTTCAAGAATTCAAATCTTCGGCAGCACTCTCAGCTTATGCTGAGGAGCTTGGATTTAAAGTGACACGTGGCGTTGGTGAAATTCCTACTGCTTTTGTCGCAGAATATGGATCCGGATCTCCAATCATTGGTATCATGGGAGAATTTGATGGCCTTCCCGGACTGTCTCAAAACAAGGTTCCCTACAAAAGTCCGCTTCACGAAGATGCTCCGGGTCATGGCTGTGGTCATAATCTCTTCGGTGTTGCTTCACTAAGTGCAGCAGGTGCTATCAAGGATTTAATTGCTGAAGGAAAATTACAAGGAACAATAAGGTTCTATGGAACTCCAGCGGAAGAAAAGTTCTTTGGAAAGCTTTGGATGCTTCGAGCAGGGCTGATGGATGATGTGGATATAATGATGGATTGGCACCCTGCTGCAGAAACCAAAACTGCGGTTCAAAAAGGTCTGGCTTTAGTAGACTTTATCGTGGAATTCAACGGACAGGCAGCACACGCTTCGGCAGATCCCTGGAATGGCCGCTCAGCATCAGATGCGCTAGAACTTTATGCTAGTGGGATCAACTACTACCGAGAGCATATCAAACCAACTGTACGCATCCATTATCATATTCAGGACGGTGGGCAAGTTGTCAATGTAGTTCCTGACTACAGTCGCATTTGGGTACGTGTGCGTGATACAAGCCGAGATGGATTGGAACCCGTCTGGAAACAAGTGGAGAAAATGGCTCAAGGAGCGGCAATCATGGCCAATGTGGATCATAAAGTCACCTTGGTTTCAGGAATTCATGAAGTATTGGTCAACCGGACCGGGTCAGCTGTTTTACAAAAAAACTTAGAAACACTTGGTCCCATTAGCTATACAGCAGAAGAGCAAGACTTTGCGAAAAAAATCCAGGAGGCTACCGGAAAACCACAAGTTGGAGTGACTTCAGAAATCACCCCAATGGAGGAAACTGAGGAGCATAGTATGGGAGGAAGTACAGATGTGGGAGACGTGAGTTGGGTAGTACCGACCATCCGCCTAAGTGCTACCACTGCTCCAAATGGCACGCCATGGCACTCTTGGGCGGTGGTCGCTTCCGGAGGAATGTCTATTGGTCATAAAGGAATGGGCTATGCGGCAAAAGCACTTGCCATGACTATGGTAGATCTTTACCAAAATGAAACGCTGAGAAATGAAATCAATGCAGAGTTCAAGGAGAAAAAAGGAGATTATGTGTACAAGGGAATCATTCCTGATGGGCCTCCGCCTTTGAA